>JBNMGK010000310.1:0-3507 GCA_050872205.1 Enterocloster sp. | reverse complement strand
GCAAGGAAATAAGCTGCATAAATACCAAGCTGTGCTGCTGCGCCCATCAGGAAACTGATCGGGTTCGCAATCAGAGGAGCGAAGTCTGTCATTGCACCTACGCCCATGAAGATCAGGGACGGAAGGATACTCCACTCATCCAGAGTGAAGAAGTAATACAGCAGGCCGCCTACGCCGTTTGAAGTCTGCTCCGGAGAATACATAATATCCGGATAGATATTTACAAGCAGCATACCAAATGCGATCGGAATTAACAGCAGCGGTTCAAATCCCTTAGCAATAGCCAGGTATAAGAAGACCAGCGCTACACCGATCATAATGTAGTTTCCCGCTGACAGATGGAAAAACGCCATCTGGCCAAGCAGGTTTGATACCAAATTGCCAAAATCCATAATGTTACCTCCATAATGGAATCCTTAAATCAAGGGATCCATCTTGTTGACTAGTTCAGAGTAGCTAAAACAGCGCCGGACTCAACTGCATCGCCGTTTGCTACATTAATGCTGGCAATTGTACCATCTTCTGGAGCAACGATATCGTTCTCCATCTTCATAGCTTCCAGAACCAGGACAACTTCGCCCTTCTTTACTGCCTGTCCTACAGAAGCCTTAACTGCTACTACCTTACCTGGCATTGGAGCGGTAACCTCAATAGAACCTGCTGCGCCTGCTGGTGCTGCTGCCGGAGCTGGAGCTGCTGCTGGTGCAGGTGCTGCTGGAGCTGCAACCGGAGCTGCTGCTACTGGTGCTGCAGCTGCTGCTGCGCCTTCTTCAACGGTTACTGCATATGCTTTTCCATTTACTGTAATGGTATATGTCTTCATAGTTTGTTTCCTCCTACTTGTTGTATAAGCACACCGGTTTTCTAACCTGAATGTGCAGTGATTATCTTCCCAGACCTACACGGCGGATAGAGCGTACTACCAGACCGTTAGATGTAGCGCTGCCTTCATATGCTGCGATGGCAGCAGTCATAACAGCTACTAATTCTGCATCATCAGAAAGATCAGGACCGGTTACTGCAGGTGCTGCCGCTACTGGCTTAACAGCCGGTGCAGGTGCTGCCTTTGGTGCAGGAGCAGGTGCTGCTGCTTTCTTCTTTCCTTCTTCCCATGCATGGATGTACTTAAAGCATGAGATCAGGATACTGATGAAGATCAAAACAAGGAATACAGTGCCGATACCAATAATTGTGTATACAGTAGCTGTCTTTAACAGAGCGCCCATAGAAGTATCTTCTACAACGCCTGCGGACATATCTGTAAACTCAGCCTGGATCTGCTGGGTAGCCATGTTGATGTTCATCACATATTTCTTGGTTCCCTCTGTAAAATCAACTGGGATCACAACAGTATAGCTGCCATCTGCCAGAAGAACCACAGAGCCTTCGTCCATGTTTACATTCTTTAATTCGCCCATATCCTCGCGGACTTCCAGCTGAGCCTCATAAATAGCGGCTGTAGTCTCATCACCGGTTGCCTCTGCCAGAGTTTTCTGAACGATCAGCTGATCCTTCGGTACGCCTAAGGTCTGTGCTGCAGAAAGCATAATGGACTGAGACATGGCATCATCTACAGGAGTTCCGTCCATGCTGATAGTGGAACCTGTTTCTTCTTCCTGATTAGAGGAGCAGCCAGAAAGGCTTACCAGGCAGGCGGACAGAAGAACTGCTGCTGCCATTCTCTTTACAAATCGTCTCATATACATGTCACCTCTCTTTAAACCGTGCCATGCTTCTTGGAAGGACGGTCCTCACTTTTTGTGTACAGCATCTCAAAAGCGGCGATCACTCTCTGGCGGGTCTCTTCTGCCTTGATGATGTCATCTACATAACCTCTCTTTGCAGCAGCAACTGCGCCGGACTGCAGAGCGGTATATTCAGCGGTTTTCTCTTTGATCATTGCAACTGCATCATCAGCAGCTTCGATCTCTTTTGCATACATGATCTTAACAGCTTCTGCCGGATCCATAGTTCCGATCACTGCATTTGGCCATGCATAAACGGTATCTGCGCCCAGGCTCTTGCTGCCCATGGTAAGGCCAGCACTTCCCAGTGCATTCTTAACAACAACTGTTACCTTCGGTACAGTTGCATCAGCGTATGCGTAGGTCAGCTTAGCTGCTAATTTAGCAATCTTTCTCTCGCTGCACATAGTTGCACGATAACCATTTACATTTACTAAGGTCAGAACAGGAATGCTGAATGCATCACAGAAGTTAATGAAATCAGCTGCCTTTTCACAGCCTTTTCCACAAAGAGCTGCTTCTAAGGTCTGTACCTTCTCACCGTTCTCACATACTTCGCTGCGGTTAGCTACACATCCTACTGTGCTTCCGTTTAAGCGGATAAATCCGGTTACCATAGAAGCGCCATAGTTCTTCTTAACTTCCATAAAGAAGTTATTGTCAGAGATCATCTGTAAAGCTGCAGCAGTATCTCCTGTGTATCCTTCGATACCAGCGCACATACGGTTTAAATCGTCTGTGCAGTCAACTTCAGACAGATCTTCTTCATTGTTAGAAGGCAGGATAGATACCAGTGTACGGATCTGGGATAATACAGATGCTTCATCACCTGTGAAATCAACCAGACCAGACTCTTCTGCCTGGAATTTAGCGGAAGAAGTATCACATTTTGCCTTGTAGTTGCCCTCCAGGGCATTAGGGGAATTAACAAACAGTTTTGCAGAAGTATCTTCCATGAAGGTGAAATCTGCCATACCTGCTGAAACAGCCATACCGCCGCCGCAGGTACCGAAAACTGCCATAATCTGAGGAATTACTCCAGATGCCATTGTCTGGCTTAAATACAGCTTGCCAAAACCATCCAGTGCGTCAGTTGCTTCCTGAAGACGCAGTCCTGCACAGTCTACCAGACCAATAACAGGTGCTCCCATCTTCATAGCCATAGAGTAGATGTTGCAGATCTTCTTTGCATGCATCTCACCCATGGAACCGCCCAGTACAGCAGCATCCTGGCTGTATACATATACCAGGCATCCGCCGATGGTACCGTAACCGGTAACTACACCGTCAGCCGGTGTTTCCTGCTCAGTCATGTTAAAGTCTGTGTTTCTAGCCGCAATATAGGCTCCGACTTCAACAAAACTGTTCTCATCAAGCAGGGCTGCAATACGGCTGCTTGCTGAAGTTTGTGCTGAATTACTCATTTTCCAGTCCTCCATCATTCTTAAGTTTACAGTATTTAGCGGAAAGCACAAAAAATAGTGCCTTCTTATAAAATACAGAAATATTGCCGTTTATATTATAGTGATATTTTTGTCAAATGGCAAGTCTTTCCTTTTATTAAAGTTGTTTATTAATAAATTTTAAGGCAAAAAAATGCCACCGCTCCTGCCGCAAGTCGTTTTCACTACGCCGCAGGAGAGATGGCAGGTTTTTAATGTTCACTCATTGCATTACTTGATAAAACTTACATGCTTGCAGATCTCTTCGTAAACTTTTTCTTTCCGTTCATTAAATACAACCTTGTTTTCTTCAAACAGGT
>JBNMGK010000029.1:0-16095 GCA_050872205.1 Enterocloster sp. | reverse complement strand
GTATTTCTTTGATGAGACCGGCTATATGAAGACCGGCTGGATCCACTGGAATGAAAAGGATTATTTCTGCGATGAGACAGGTGCTATGTTAGTAAATACAGTAACACCGGATGGTGCATCTGTTGGGGAAGACGGAGCAAGGCTGTAAAATAGAAAGGTAAATACTGTGCTGAGAGAACATCAGGTGAAAACGGGGGTTGAAAACCACAGCGCAGCTGGAAATATGACAACTAAATATGATGATCGAACTTGATATGTATCAGACCATTGCCGTTGCGGTGGTGGTCCTGATGCTGGGAAAATATTTAAGGCGCAGATGCGGGATACTGGAAAAATTCTGTATTCCTGCGCCGGTGATCGGAGGAGTGATCTTCGCCGTATTCACCTGTATCTGCTATGCAACAGGGATCGTTGAGTTTGCTTTTGACGATATTTTAAAAGAAGTATGTATGGTCTTTTTCTTTACCTCTGTAGGCTTTCAGGCGAACTTAAAGATCTTAAAAAGCGGCGGAAAGGCATTGGCTGTTTTTTTACTCCTTGTAGTAGGGCTGATCCTTTGCCAGAACTTTCTGGCTGTGGGTCTGACAACTGTGCTCCATATGGATGTGTTAAAGGGCCTTTGTACCGGTTCTATCCCTATGGTAGGCGGACATGGTACAGCAGGTGCGTTTGGACAGATGCTAGATAAAATGGGCGTGGAAGGAGCCACAACTCTTTGTACAGCGGCAGCTACCTATGGCCTGATCGCAGGCAGTATCATGGGCGGTCCTGTGGGAAAGCGTCTGATTGAAAGAGGAAATCTTTTAGAGACAGCATTGCCGGAGGATGACAGCCTTCTGGTAGAAGATGAGAAGAAGCATGAAAGACATGCAAATATGTACCCCTCAGCTGTGTTTCAGCTGATTATTGCCATGGGGATTGGTACTATTATTTCAGAGCTTTTATCTCTTACAGGAATGACATTTCCGATCTATATCGGTGCTATGATCGCAGCGGCCATTATCCGCAATATTGGTGAGTACACAGGCCGTTTTACCACTTATATGGGTGAGATCAATGTGATCGGCGGTATCAGTCTTTCCCTGTTTTTGGGAATTGCCATGATCACCTTGAAATTGTGGCAGCTGGCGGATCTGGCACTGCCTCTTCTGGTGCTGCTTGCAGGACAGACTCTTCTTATCTTCCTGTATACGTATTTTGTGGTATTTAATATAATGGGAAGAGATTATGACGCAGCGGTCATTTCTGCAGGTGTCTGTGGTTTTGGTATGGGCGCTACCCCAAATGCAATGGCAAATATGCAGGTGCTCTGTGAAAAATATGCCCCCTCTGTAAAGGCGTATCTGCTGATCCCGTTGGTGGGAAGCCTGTTTGCCGATTTTATTAACAGCCTTGTGATCACTTTATTTATTAATCTTTTGTAAATGGAGGCACATGATGTTCTGGAATGTAAGAAAGAAAGACGGAACAGGTTATAAAATAGAAAGTGAAAATCTTGCGGTTCCTGAGATCCACAGGATGGATGAAAAAAATACAGCAGAAGGCGAAGAGAAGGAAAATGAGGAGTCTTCCATTATCTATGATGATGTGGCCATTCCGGAGATCCATATCCGGAGAAAACGGTCATAAAAGCCTTGTAATTTTAAAGTGAGTATGGTATCATTAATCTTGTTTAACTATAGGATGTATCCTTAGGGGGTACATTAAGAAACGGAGAGGTGCAGACAAATGGCAGTAGTTAAGGTTCTTTTATCCATTATATATGTAGTTCTTGGTATCGCTATTTCTGTAGTCATCCTGATGCAGGAAGGCAAGTCCAACGGACTGGGAAGTGCCATCGGCGGTATGGCAGACAGCTACTGGAGCAAGAATAAGGGACGTTCCATGGAAGGTGCTCTGGAGCATTTTACCAGATACGGAGCGATCGTATTTATGATCATTACTCTTGTTCTGAATATTCTTCTGAAGGTTCAGGGATAATAGAAACAGACAGTCAAAACACCCTTCGTGTAACAGACGGAAGGGTGTTTTTCTTTATATATAAAAGTACAGTCTGCCCGTCTGACGGCAGGTAAGACAGGAATAAAGAAAGCAACAGAGAAAGAGGTTATATGGACAGAGAGTTATTGGAACAGAGAAAACAGATGCTGACAGAACTGGTACATGACAAGGCTTATGTGCCTATGAAGGCGAAGGAGATCGCCATGCTTTTAAATATCCCTAAGGCAATGAGGGGAGAATTACAGGAAGTATTGGATGAACTGGTTTCAGAGGGAAAGCTGGGAATCTCTAAAAAAGGAAAATATGGAAAACCGGAAACCTTTGCGGTAGTGGGCACATTTACAGGACATGCAAGAGGCTTTGGTTTTGTGACAGTAGAAGGTATGGAACAGGATGTGTTTATACCGGAGGAGAAGACAGGAAGTGCCTTAAATGGTGATAAGGTACAGATCGTCATCGAGGCAGAAGGACGAAACGGACGCAGGGCAGAAGGCACTGTTTTAAAGGTATTGGAGCATGCCAACAGTGAGCTGGTAGGCTATTATCAGAAGAACAAGAATTTTGGCTTTGTGATCCCCGATGACCAGAAGATCGCCAGGGATATTTTTATCCCCCAGGGCTGTGACATGGGAGCTGTGACCGGACATAAGGTAGTGGTAGAGGTAACGGACTTTGGTGATGAGCGAAAGAAGCCGGAAGGACGGATCAAGGAGATCTTAGGTCATGTAAATGATCCGGGTACGGATATTTTGTCCCTGGTACGTGCCTACAACCTTCCAGAAGCCTTTCCTGAGGAGGTAATGAAGGAACTGGAGAATGTTCCAGATGTACTGCCTACAGAGGGCTTAAAGGACCTTCCAGAAGGCTTTGAGGGCAGAAGGGATCTAAGAGACCTGCAGACAGTGACCATAGACGGAGAGGACGCAAAGGATCTGGATGATGCGGTGACTCTGGAACTGCTGGAAAATGGAAATTACCGCCTGGGTGTGCATATTGCAGATGTAAGCAATTATGTGAAAGAGGGCAGTGAACTGGATAAAGAAGCATTAAAGCGTGGTACCAGCGTGTATCTGGTGGACCGTGTGATCCCTATGCTGCCTCATAAGCTTTCGAATGGGATCTGTTCGCTGAATGAGGGAACAGACCGTCTGGCTATGAGCTGTCTTATGGAAGTGGATCCACAGGGAAATGTAATGGATCATGAGATCTGCGAGAGCGTGATCCGGTCTGACAGGAGGATGACTTATACTGCGGTGAATGCTATTTTGTCGGAGGCAGATACCAAGGAGCGGGAAGCGCAAAAGGCGGTATTGCTGGAAGAGTATAAGGATTTTGTGCCTATGTTTGAGCGTATGAAGGAATTGTCTCATATTTTAAGGGAGAGGCGCAGCAAGAGAGGTGCCATTGATTTTGATTTTCCAGAGAGCAAAATTGTGTTGGATGAGAAGGGAAAGCCGGTAAATATTCATCCTTATGAGCGGAATGTGGCAACCAAGATCATTGAGGATTTTATGCTTCTTGCAAATGAGACAGTGGCAGAGGATTATTTCTGGCAGTCTGTGCCTTTCCTTTACAGGACTCATGATGAGCCGGATCCGGAGAAGATGAAGCAGCTGGGGGTATTTATTAATAATTTTGGATATTCCTTGAGATTGACTAACGGGGAGGTACATCCAAAAGAGCTTCAGAAGCTTCTGGATAAGATTGAAGGAAAGCCGGAAGAGCCTTTGCTTGCAAGACTGACGCTGCGGTCTATGAAGCAGGCAAAATATACCACCCAGTGTACGGGGCATTTTGGACTGGCTGCAAGGTATTATACCCATTTTACCTCCCCTATACGCCGGTATCCGGACCTGCAGATACATCGTATTATTAAAGAGTGTCTTCATGGTGGAATGAAGGAGAAAAGGGTTGCTCATTATGAGAAGGTACTGCCTCAGGTGGCTGTACAGACTTCTGCCTTAGAGCGTCGTGCGGATGAGGCAGAACGTGAGACAGAGAAGATGAAGAAGTGCGAGTATATGTCTAAGTTTGTGGGACAGACCTTTGAGGGAGTGATCTCAGGAGTTACTAACTGGGGCTTTTATGTGGAGCTGCCTAATACAGTGGAAGGCCTGGTGCGTATCAGTGAACTGCGGGATGATTATTATATTTTTGATGAGAGCAGATATGAGTTGGTAGGCGAGATGAGTAAGAAGGTGTACAAGCTGGGACAGCCGGTGCGTGTGGTAGTGGCTGGTACAGATAAGCTTTTACGGACTGTGGATTTTGTTCTGGAAAATCAGGCTATATAATGGTATGATAATGGGAGCGAATGAGATAGAGAAATGAATGTTGGTTCTGCCTGAATGGGAAAAGAGCTAAAAACGGGAGGTGTTTACCATTTCTAAAGAGAGTATTAAGCTGATCGCTAATAATAAGAAAGCGTATCATGACTATTTTATTGATGATAAATGGGAAGCTGGGATTGAGTTGTTTGGTACGGAGGTAAAGTCGATCCGTATGGGAAAGTGCAGCATTAAAGAGGCTTTTGTGAAGATCGATAAGGGGGAAGTGTATGTGTATGGCATGCATATCAGTCCTTATGAGAAGGGAAATATTTTTAATAAGGATCCTTTGAGAGTGAGAAAGCTGCTTCTTCACAAGTATGAGATTATGAAGTTAAATGGAAAGATCGCGGAAAAGGGATATACGCTGATGCCGCTGCAGGTTTATTTTAAGGGAAGCCTGGTGAAAGTGCAGGTGGGACTTGCAAGAGGTAAGAAATTGTATGATAAGAGGGCGGATATTGCCAAGAAGGACCAGAGGAGAGAGTTGGAGAAAGATTTTAAGGTGAAGAATCTGTATTAGAGTTTAGAATACACTTGTGCAGTGAAGAGGGGAAGAATATCGCAGGAATGAAGAAATAGGGCGCGAAAGATTCGCAGGGGCCGCTGCAAGCCTGACCTCCTTTCATTCCGTATAACAGTGTACGCTGGCTTTCGCTTTACACCTGTTCGCCTGTGACGGATTGCATCCGCCCCATTCGGACAGCTGCGGGAAAGATGTGTACACTTGCTATACGGAATGCGTTGGTCAGTCTTACAGCGGCCCCTGCTAGGTTATAGCAATGGGACAGTCCCCCGTCGTCAGACGGGTGGACGAGATCATGCTCTGTTTATATAACAAAAAAGCAAGTGGTTCTCCACTTGCCTTTTTAGTGACCTGACCGGGAATCGAACCCGGGTTTACGCCGTGAGAGGGCGTCGTCTTGACCGCTTGACCATCAGGCCTTATGATGTTTTGTCTTGGCTGTTCGCCGTCGACTCATATATAATAGCACAGTAGAATCTGTTTGTCAAACATTTTTTTGAAAAAGTTGAAAAAAATTTTGGCAGGGGGCATGGTGGGATATATTGGTGGTTCGGGCATGAAAAAAGACCCGTCGGGGAACGGATCTTTTTAAGGAGAAGGTATTTCGTTTCTTATGGGGTGTAGCAAAAACTATATAATGTATTGGGGGGTTACGTCTATTATAGTAGCATAGGTCTGGGAAAAAGTGTGCACAAAGATTAAAAAATATGAAATATTGTTTTGTGCAGATTCTCTACAAAGCAGAACATCTCTATAAAAGGAGGAGGCGGACTGGAAAACTTCCAGTCCGCCGGAGTATTATGAAAAAAAGTTGAATTGCATTAACTCTTTACAATGTTTAGTATAGGAAACAATCGTGAAGAAAGTTTGTTTAAATTGTAAGTAATCTGTGAACAATTGTGAACAGATTGTAAAGAGTTAAAATTATGCAGGAATGCCTTCTTTTAAGGTGGCAGCGATCTCGTCAATATGGATCGGCTTTGCAATGTAGCCGTTCATACCTACGTCATGGCAGCGTTTTCGGTCGGTTGCGAAAGTATTGGCGGTCATGGCGAAGATAGGGATGTTATGATCGGGATGGTCGCTGCTGCGAATGAGTCTGGTAGCAGTGATACCGTCCATTACCGGCATTTGCATATCCATGAATATTGCAAAATATTCGCCTGGTTTGGAAGCACGGAAGCGTTCTACAGCACGGAAGCCATTTTCAGACCAGTCAATAGTAAGACCAATACTTTTCAGCAGTTCGATGGCAATTTCCGCGTTTAGTGCGTTATCTTCAGCCAGAAGGACTTTTTTGCCGGTGAAGAGAGAAGCATCATCTTCTGGATTTGAAGTATTTTCTAAAAGAGCAACTTCCTGTTCATCCGTTGCCTCATCAAATGGTATTTCAATGATAAAGGTAGATCCTGCGCCTGGAGTGCTGTTTATAGTCAGAACTCCGTTCATCAAGTCTGTAAAGCCTTTTACAACGGACATTCCCAGTCCTGTTCCCTGGGTCTTGGAAACACGGCTGTCTTCGGCCCGTACATAGTCTTCCGTAATATGGCTGATAAATTCCTGGGTCATACCGATGCCATTGTCACGGCAGGTAAAGCGGCAGCTGTTATCTGGGAGACATTCCATATGCAGGTCAATGCGTCCACCGCCGTTTGTATATTTAATGGCATTGGAGATAATATTGATCATAATCTGGCTATAGCGGTTGGCATCACCAACAACGATGCAGTCATTGCGGTCACATTTTACGGAGATCTGTTGTTCTTTTTTATCTGCAAGAGGGCGCAGGATCTCGACACTGTCCCGCAAGCAGTCAGCTGGATTAAATGGAGCATTTGTAAGCTCGATATATCCGTGTTCCAGCTGATTTACATCCAGGATAGAATTGATCAGTACCAGCAGGTAATTTCCTTCTTTAGCAATGCTGTCAAGTGCGTTGTCCAGGCGCCTGGTGTCATGCTTATATTTTTGGGCGATCTGCGTCATTCCCAGAACCACATTTAACGGGGTACGGATGTCATGACTCATCTTGGAGAAAAATTCCTGCTTGGCTTCGTTAGCAGATCTGGCATCTTCAAGAGCCTTGGAAAGTTCTCCTGAAAGTGTCTGTAAACGGTTTCTGCTGCGTACAGACTGGGTGTATAAAAGCAGCAGAAAGGCAACAAGCAGAAAAATGGCGATCAGCAGGACCAGGTAAGCCGGATGATCGAATAGATAGGCTAAAACCGTAGGGGTAGCTGTTTCTTCAATATATGATTGGATCACTTCTGCCTGAAGCTTATTGGACACATCGGAAAGCGTTTTTTTCCAGAGACTATAGAAATTGCGGTCATCGTTTGCATTAACTGCCATTTTAAGTTCCAGGGATGCTTTAGGAACGATATCTACACGGAAACGGTTCTGGATATCATCGCTGGATAGCTTCTGGGCTGTATAGGTCATTAAAAGAGCACCGTCTACTTTTCCATCAGCCAATTCTTTGACACACTGTTTTGTGTCAGAAACCATGAAAACTTCTGCGTCCGGCCATGTGGTGGATAAGATCTCACGGACAGCTGTATTGCTATTTATGACTGCCAGCCGGTGTATTTTTTCAGAAGCGTCTCTGTTACGGAGTACGGAAACAGTAGTAGTGAGATAAGAATTGGTTGTTTTGTATTTATAGACATTTTCAGCTTCATCGCCGCCGTTAAAATCCATCCAGATATCAATATCACCGGAAGCAAGAGCCGCCAAATATTCCTTTCTGTCTGCAACGGGAACAATCTCATAGTCAAGTCCCAGTTCTTCAGCTGTAGCACGGAAAAAATCGGCTGCGATACCATGGGCCTGTCCGTTTTCGTACCAGGAATAAGGGCTTGTATCTGGATTCATTACCGCTTTTATCACGGTGTGGTCTGCTTTTAACTGGGCTAAAAGAGCTTCTTCTTCCTGGGTAAACTCTGTATTTAATTCCTGGGAGCCATAGTATTTATTGTAAAGGTTGGTGCGCCAGTTAGGAGTTTCCACATTCATCTGGTCAATGGCAGCATCAATCTGGTCGATCAGCGCCTGGTCAGATTTGCGGGCTATGATGTAATAAGGAGTCTGGCCGAAATTTTCAACGATACGTTCATCTTCTGGTGTACGGATATAGCTGTTGACCAGGGCATCTACCTCATCATTGATCAGGGCATTGGTCAGTTCAGTGGGTGTTTCGTAATAGAAGATCTGGCAGGTAAAGCCTTTTTCTTTGGCAAAAGCAAGAAAACTCTCGTTGTATGTATGACGTTTTAAAAGACCGATGCGCAGGTTGTTGTAAGTAGAATAATCACCGGCAACAACTTTTGTGTTTCCTACTTTTACGTTCATGCAGGTAAAGGCAGTGATCGCAGGATGTCTGGAAATGGCAAATTCTTCCTTACGTTCCGGAGTCAGTTTAGCTGCTGTATAGATATCCAGATCTCCATTTCGCAGCATATCGATACATTCGCTGGCAGAATTATCATATCCAACATAGGAAAATGTACACTGCATGTATTGGGCGATATTTTGCATCATTTCATACCCGTATCCGGCACGTTTTCCATTATCATCCTGCATGTGATAACAGTCAAAAGCGTAAAACGCTACTTTGTAGTCCGGCGTATCCGTTCGCGGAATGGTGTCTGCAAATGCAGGACAGGAAACAAGAAAAACAAATAGTATCCCGAGGAACCATGCGGCCACCCTTTTTTTCATTTCTTTCATACCTCTTTCTCTTATGATCAGCTAAAAACAGCGTAAAAATAAAAAGCACCATAGAGTTTCTCTATAGTGCTCAGTACGTCTTGCTAAAATCCCTAGTTGTGTGCAACTGGCTGCCATTTTACAGGCCCTATAGCTTTGCGTCACAGCCTTTCGACTGCTTTGCCGAAAAATACTCTTATTTTATTATAACTTGGAAAAATGGCATGTCAAGACAGAGGGGGATATTATTTCTTTGTCTTATCTGAATTTTTCTCTTCCTTCATAATAGCGGCAAAACGCAGCAGCTGTTTTAGAGAGGTGACCTGTAATTTGGAATAGATATTCCGGTTGTGAAAGCGGATGGTAGACTCTTTTACCCCGGATAATTCCATGATCTCTTTTACGGTTTTTCCCTGGAGATAATAGTCAAATATTTTCCTTTCTGTTTCCGTAAGCTCTTTGATGCCAAGAAGGAAGTTTTCATAATCGTAAGGATCTACCTCTGTTTTTCTTGAGTAAGCCAGACGTTCAATCTGTTGGCGGCTTTCTAACTGTTCATTTTCCAGCTGTTTTAAAGAAGCCTGGGCATTTGCGTTTTCTGCTTTTATTTTTTCAAGAGCGGCTTCATTGATACGGTCCTGTTCTGCAAGAAAAGCAAAAAGGTCATCAATCTCAGAAATGGAAGTGTCACTGGTATTGTATTTTTTCTGACGGATGCGCTCAATGCTGCGGCGCACCGGGATCAAATAGCGGTGAGAGAAATAAAGGCAGCAGCTGGCAGCGGCAGAAAGGGAGAGCAAAAGAAGCAGCAGGATCCGCAGACCATCTTTAAGGGCCTGGGTCTGGTAATCCTGGAGAGGCATTAATACGCTTATGAAAAAGGAAACATTTCCCGGACATAAGGTTACAGGGCTTGAAATTCCAATATAAGCAGACTCTTCATTTTTAAAGCATTTTAAGCCGCTGCCGAAATTTTTTGAACTGTAGGTACCGGAAGGAGCCAGATAGTAGTCATTTACAATACCGGCGCTGAAACAATCTTTTGCGTCTTTTAGGCCATCAGTTCCTTTGTTTAAACAGAAAAGGGCCCTGGAAAGAGAAGAAGGCTGTGCAAATACATGTTTAAAATAGCTTTCGCTGATCTCGAAGCCACAGAGTCCCAAAAAGCTTCCGTCAGAATCGGCCAGAGGCAGTGCAAGGAGCATAACACGTTCGGAAGTCCCGGGAAGAGTGACTATATCTGTAAGCTGATAGCTGGAAAGCAGAGACTGGGAAGTCTTTTTCTTTATGGCTTCGTAGTCTGGAATATGATCGGTACGAAATTCCAGTCTCCATTTTCGGTGAGGCATACAACCTTTGCTCTTTCCAAGAGAAGACAGACCTCTGTAAAGAAGGATGCGCCTGTCAGAAGAGTCTAAAGAAGCCCTTTGTAAATACAGTCCGGACCGGGAAACAGAGGCATCTCCACCTGCTGGATTGACCTGGGCATCTAAAAGAATAAAAGCACCGGTACAATCGGCTTCTAATAATTTATGCTCCAGTGAGTCAAAAAGGGCATCCTGTAAAGCTGCCAGGTGGCTCTCGGACCCGTTTAACTGGTCAAGATCCAGGGCATTTTCCTTTAAATAAGAAGTGATAATGCGGTCAGACTCTTCTGCAAGCTGGATACCCATAACAGCCAGATTGTTAAAATGAGAATTGATCTGCCGTTCTAATACCTGGGACTGAAATTCCAGTGTTTTATAAAATTTTTCTTTGGTGCCGGAAAAGCCCATGATCAGGAATACGCCGGTAAGGAATAATCCAAGGAGCAAAGAGGCAAGAATGAACATATAGCCAAAAAGCTTTCGCCGAAGGGTATGCTTTCTTAAGGAAAAAGAAGAGAAGCTTACCATAGGATCACCACCTTATTGAACTACCTGAAACAGCTGCCAGGTCTCTTCTGCCAGATCATCCACATTTTCTCCCTGCTGGAAGCGCTTGGGCAGCCGGGACTGCATTTCACGTAAACCATCGTAGATAGCTGCTACCTTTGCAGAATAGCCGGGAATATAAGGAGATCGGAGCATTTTTCCTGTTTTCTGGACCGTATCCAGGGCGGTATACAGGTTTTTATAAGGATCAGAAGTAAAATTATATTGAGAAATTTCATCAAAAGCTGCTTTGGTTACAGGAAGATAGCCGGCCTGGACACAGAAATCCAGATTACGTTTACTTTCTGTAAGCCAGCGGGCAAAAACAGCAGCTGCTTCCGCTTTCGGATGGGTGGTTTTGTAAGAACACAATCCGACTCCTGCCTGAGTATCCAGAAGATCGCAGCCTTCTGCTTTAGGGATAGGCAGTACCTGTAGTGGAACGGGTTACATTGATCCGGGAAGAGAAAAGAACTCTGATCCGTGTTTTCCTCAGTGGAGAAGAAGTGTATGAACAGTCAGAAAGCCTGCAGCTTATGGAGCAGATCCAGGAACTTTTGGAAAAATACGAAGCAGATACCTGGGATGGATTTAATGAGGAGAATGAAAATATCCTTGATGGCATAAGCTTTGGGCTGGAAGTGGTCTTTACAGATGGTAAAAAAATTTCAGCACAGGGAAATAATGTATTTCCCACAAATTATCAGCAGGTATTTCAGGTGCTTCATACACTGACAGAGCCTGTTTTGGAAAAATGCAGGCAGAATAGAGAGCAGAGATGAAGAAAGAAGAATTTTTTAAGGCGATCCGGGAAGATGATTTTATACAGGTACAGAAAATGTTAAAGGAACAGCCAGATCTGATCAATACCCCGGCGCCTGAAAAGATGAAGGACATCCGGTTTATGTCTCCTTTACAGGTGGCCTGTGCTACTGGCTGGCACCGGAAAATCGCCTGGTATTTACTGGAAGCAGGAGCGGATGTAAATTACCGGGCTTCAAAGGAACTTTGCTCAGAGGCGTATCCTGTATTGTTTGATGGTGTGTGCGTGGCTGTCTGGAATGCCAGGAGGTATGAGTGGGATGGGGAGAGGAAAGAACCTCTTCACATGGTCTGGAAGCATACGAAAGAAGATGCAGATGAAGGGTATGCTTTTTTAGAAAAAATGCTTCTTCTGGGAGCGGATGTGAACCAGATCGACTATTACGGACGAAATGCCCTGTTTCAGGCTGTGGAAGAGGCAGGGCGGCTTTGTCCGGTGCGAAATCTGGAAACGGGTGGCTTTTATCCGGGACGGCAGATCACGCCACAAATGCGAGAGGATATCCGCCGGATCTTTTTGCTTTTGATCCAGGCGGGAGCAGATAAAAACAGCAGGTCTTCTTATTCCAAAAAGACTATAAAGGAACATTACAGCACAGAGCCAGTGTGGAAACTGTGTGGGGATCTGTTTTAGTTTTTATATAAAATGATCTATATAAAATGGGGAGCGAAAGGGTGAGAGTATGAAACATACGAAAAAGATTACGATCTTACATTCCAATGACCTTCATGGAGATTTTCTGGCGGAGAAGCTGGATGAAAAACTGGTAGGGGGAGTATCCATGCTTTCCGGATACATTGAAAAGACCAGGCGGGAAGAGAAAAATGTGATCTATGCCATTGCCGGGGATATGTTCAGAGGTTCAGTGATCGACTCAGAATACAAAGGTCTGTCTACCATTGAGATCATGAATGCACTGGCACCGGATATTGTGACCATTGGAAACCATGAGGTAGATTATGGTATCGCACATCTGCTGTTTATTGAAAAATGTGCCAGGTTCCCTATTATCAATGCAAATCTCTATATTAAGAATACAGGAACCCGTCTGTTTACACCATACAAGATATTAAAGATTGATGGGATGAACATTCTTTTTATCGGTATCATTACCCAGGACGTGATCAATCAGACAAAGTCGGAATCTCTGATCGGTTCTTTTATTGATACGCTGGCTGCGGCAGCAGAGGTTGGTAAGATCTGTAATGCCCATAACAGTATTGATATTGATTTTACCGTTCTGCTGACCCATATTGGCTTTGAGGAAGATAAAAAACTTGCAAGACAGTTAGATCCGGCCTGGGGCGTAGATCTGATCATTGGAGGTCATTCTCATACGTTTTTAGAGCATGCGGCAGAAGAAAATGGCATTGTCATTGCCCAGGCAGGAACAGGAACCGATCAGATCGGCCGTTTTGATATTGTGGTAGATACGGATCTGAACTGTATTGATACGTATACCTGGCGGTCAGTGCCTATTACAGATGAAACCTGTCCGCGAAATGAAATGATGGAAGATGTGATCTGTCAGTTTACCAGCAGGACAGATGAAAAATATGGCCGTATCGTGGCCCGTTTCCGTAAACAGCTGACTCATCCGGAGCGGAATCAGGAAACAGCTCTTGGAAATCTGTTTGCAGATATTTTTACAGAAAGCCTGGGAATCGACATTATGCTCCTGGGATCAGGAAGTGTGCGAACAGAACAATTGGGGCCTTTGGTGACATATGGTGACCTGATAGAGACATTTCCTTATAATGATCAGATCCATATGTTTAAGGTAACAGGAGCACAGCTGCGTCACATGCTGCACTATATGTTCCGGGAAGATGCTTTTTTAAACCACACAGAGTTTTACC
Organism: Enterocloster sp.; assembly: GCA_050872205.1. GTDB lineage: Bacteria > Bacillota > Clostridia > Lachnospirales > Lachnospiraceae > Enterocloster. Next base: position 2,938 of record JBNMGK010000029.1, on the reverse strand, counting down.
AGGTTCCAAAGAGTCTGCGTATTGTATATGACAGAGAGGAAAAGAAAATCCTATCTCTTACCTTTAAGGGAAAAGAGGTAGAAGATGAGGACACATATACAGTAGGACTTCAAAACTTCCATTTCCAGAATATCGCCAGTTTCTTTGATATCACCCACGAAGAACTCGAAAAGCTGCAAAAGCCAAGGGTAGTAGCGACTGCCTGCCAGGACGTTGTAATGGAATATTTTAATGAGCATGAATGGCTGGACAGCGATGTGGAGGGTCGGATGACGGTATTGAATCGTTAAAGGGTAGTGTGTATCCTTTCTGCCTGCTGCAGCATATTATTTTTATGAGGACAATGATGGGATATCCTCATAGATGTTTACTGGAACGGGAGGAAGAAGATATGGATTTTGGAATTGCAGGCGTGGCGGCGATCACGGTGATCTGTTATTTAGGTGGAATGGCGTGCAAGACAACTGAAAAAGTAAAGGATGAGGTAATACCGGTGGTTTGCGGTGTAACTGGTGGGATACTGGGTGTTGCAGGAATGTATCTGATACCGGAATTTCCGGCTGGTGATGTGATCAATGCAGCTGCTATTGGTATTGTCTCGGGACTTGCTTCGACGGGAGTGCATCAGGTGATCAAGCAGGTTGGGAAAAAGTAAGAGGTGAATGGATGAGAGATATTGCATTGTGCCATCCACGGCTGCAGAAGATAGCAGCGCAGTGGATCGCTGCCTGCAGGGAAGAAGGACTTACAGTTGCCATTTCTGAAACGCTTCGTACTGCAGCAGAACAGGACGCTTTGTATGCCAAAGGCCGTACAAAACCGGGAAATATTGTAACCAATGCAAAAGGCAGTTCTTACCGGTCACAGCACCAGTGGGGGATTGCCTTTGATTTTTACCTGAAAATGGATGTGGATGGAGATGGAAAGATAGCGGATGACGCTTATAATGACAGTAAAGGTCATTTTAAGCAGGCGTCAGAAATAGGGAAGAAACTTGGTCTTGCCTGGGGCGGAGACTGGTCCAGTATTGTGGATAAACCTCATTTGTATTTGCCTGACTGGGGAAGTACGACCACATCATTGATCAGACAGTATAAGACTCCTAAAAAGTTTATGAAGACATGGATAGCGGAATCTGTGAAGGTGGGGTGGCAGAAGGAGAATGGCGGCTGGAGATTTTATCTGAAAGACGGTTCAGGAAATTATGTTGCCAATGACTGGTATAAGGATGGAGATCTCTGGTACTGGTTTGATGGTAATGGAATGATGGTCCATAATGTGTGGTATCAGTATAAGGGAAATTGGTATTACCTGGGAAGTGATGGTTCTATGGTGAAAGGGCTTCAGACGATCAGCGGGAAATGGTACTATATGGATGAAGGGGGACGCATGGCTATGGAGCCGGTGGTGCTTACGCCGGAAGAGGATGGGGCACTGCGGTATCCGTTGGATCAATAAAATAGCATTCTAGACGATTGCAATAAAAGAACTCATTTGACAAACAAAATTGTATGACCTATAATGTACTTAACAGGAAAGCCGGAAGGGAACCGCTACTTCCCCACTCTGGCGAAAATATTTAAGCTAAAAAATAGCCGTTAAACTTTCTCAGGGTTAGGACGGCTATTTTTTATGTGTATAATTCAGAATAGCTATGATCAGCATTGCTGCAGATATGATCAAATGTAATTCCTCATATGTACTCATAAGCACCACCTCCGACAGGCTCAGAGTGGGTGCAGCACGTCCCCCGGCTCCCCGGTTAAGTATATTATTGGCAATGTGCGGATTTGACAAATACAATCTTTTAGATTATAATACACATAACAAGAGAGCCAAAAGCTAGAGAACACCTAGTCACCGGCAAAATATAGGTCTAAAAATAGCGCTTTATCTTACCAGGACGAGGGCGCTATTTTTTGTGTGTAAAGTAAACAACAAGAGTTATTACAGCACAAAGCATAATTACAAACTGGAACAGATCTGAGTATGTAACCATAGGCACAGCCCCCTTTCGTATAACGTTCGGCGGCTGACATAATCGCCCCTTTGGCTCCCTGGGTAAGAGTATTATATTATGAAATTTCACTAAGAAAACTAAAACCGCATAAACACTGGATTTTCCAGCAATTATGCGGTCTTTCTAAAAGTGGAGCTGAGGGGAATCGAACCCCGATAGACCCCTAGTATTTACAAGGGTTTGCGGGCCGCGTGTGATATTTCGTGTGATACTTTTTAAAAATCAGAGTGCTTTTAGCTGGTCAAAATGCTGGTTGATCTTCCTGTTCTGTTTGACTGCTTCCAGGTCAATGACATTCCGGTAAACGGTTTTCATGACATTGTCAGTAGCCCAGCCGCCACGCTGCAATATGTACTGATCCGGTACGCCTATAGCGTGCATGATAGAAGCAGCATAGTGGCGCAGATCGTGAAAGCGAAAGTGCGGAATATCCAGTTGCTTAAGCTTGCGCCCAAACTGCTGTGTGATCTGGTTAGGCGTAAGCTCTACAATGCGTCCTCTTTTCTTCCGGATCCGATCAATGACCCATGCAGGCATTTCTATGGTCCGGTAGCTTCCTGGTGTCTTTGGCTGCTTTAGTACCCACTCTTTATCTTCAGTCAGTACCATGGAATATTCTACAGTAACCATATTGCCGCGGATGTGCTTTGCATCCAGGGCAGAGATCTCACCACGGCGCAGAGGCCCGAAAGCAGCCAGAAGCACAGCGCTTTCCAATTCCGTACCGGAGATTGCAGCAAGTAGCGTTTTTATGTCATGGTCGTTAGGGCAGTAAAGAGCTGGTTTTTTAGCAGCAGGCAATTTGACATGCAGCTGGGTGTCTGGTGCAAACATACCCATGACAGCGGATACGAAGCCGTAAGCATTTGACACGCTTTTAGGGCTTAACCTTGCAGCAAGTTCACTGATCCAGATCTG
>JBNMGK010000264.1:0-4142 GCA_050872205.1 Enterocloster sp. | reverse complement strand
TCCATACATAATTTATTTAAGTATGTCCAGGAATCATAGCCCTGGGGTACTTCAAATTTTGGCAGCTTTGTCACGCCAAATTCTATTTCCACATTGCAACGCTCTGCGATCTTATGTGTATTATCAATGGCCTCCTGGGCATAAGGGAACAGCTTTCGCATCTCTTCTTCGGATTTGCAGTAATACTGTCCGCCCTCATAGCGCATACGGTCCTCATCTGTTACCTTTTTGCCTGTCTGGATACACAATAAAATGTCATGAGCCTTGGCATCTTCCGCATAGGTATAATGAACATCATTGGTAGCCACCAGTTCCAGACCTGTTTCCTGGGAAAGGCGCAAAAGTCCCTGGTTTACCATCTTCTGCTCCGGTATGCCATGATCCTGAAGCTCCAGATAAAAATGGTCTTTTCCAAAGATCTCAGAATATCTTAAAGCAGACCGTTTTGCCTCTTCATACATGCCTCTTGCCAGGTATTTCTGCACTTCACCTGCAAGGCAGGCACTTAATGAGATAATGCCCTCATGGTAAGTTTCCAAAAGATCCAGATCCACCCTTGGCTTATAGTAAAAACCGTCTACAAAGCCCTTGGAAACGATCTTCATCAGGTTCTTGTAGCCTGTATTATTTTCCGCCAAAAGGATCAGGTGGTAATAACGGTCATCACCGGCACCACTTTCCCTGTCAAAACGTGAACCCGGCGCCACATAGACCTCACAACCAAGAATAGGCTTGATCCCCACTTCCCTGGCAGCCCGGTAAAAGTCGATGACGCCGTACATAACGCCGTGATCGGTGATTGCCATGCTGTCCATTCCCAGCTCTTTTGCCCTGGCGGTCAGCTCCTTTATCTTGGAAGAGCCGTCCAAAAGGCTGTATTCTGTATGGACATGCAGATGCGTAAATGCCATAAACTCTCCTTTGTGAATTCTATAACTCAAAAAGAGACCGCCCATTCACAGCAGCCTCTTTTCCTGTTTATATCCTACTAAATCAAATTCTGTCTCTGAAAATCTGCTTTTACTGATTCTGCAGATACTTCTCGATCTCAGCAACTGCCTGCTCTTCGTCAGCACCATCTGCCTCTACGGTAATGGACTCACCAGTTACCAGACCAAGAGTCATCATACCCATAATGCTCTTTGCGTTTACGCGTTTGGAATCAGCTTCCAGGTAGATCTTGCTGTCATACTGACTTGCAACCTGGACCAGCATAGCTGCCGGACGTGCTTCCAGACCTGAAGACAACTCAATTTTGATAGATTTTTTGATCATAATTATCCTCCTCATTCCTGCAAATGGGATCTGTTCCCATCCAGGTACCTTGTTTAAGACCTTTCGCGGATATCCTGTGCCATCAGACTTAATTTTCTCAGTCTGTGATTCACACCGGATTTTCCTACCGGCGGTTCCAACGCTTCTCCCAGCTCCTTTAAAGTAGCTTCCGGCCGTTCCAGGCGCAGTTTTGCCATTTCCTTTAAATTGTCTGGAAGAGACTCAAGCCCCACAGTATCACAGATATAGCGTATATCTTCCATCTGCTTCACCGCCGCAGAAACTGTTTTGTTGATGTTTGCAGTTTCACAGTTTACCTTCCGGTTCACTGTGTTGCGCATTTCTTTTACGATCCGTATATTCTCCAGTTCCATCAAAGCCACTGGTGCTTCCATGATATTTAAAAGGTCAACGATCTGACTGCCTTCCTTTACGTATACCACGAAATAGCGCTTGCGCAGCACGATCCTGGCATCGATCTTAAATGACGCCATAAGTCCCTGAAGCTGCTTCGCCTTCCCCATAGACGCGCAGGTGATCTCAAAGTGATAAAACTTCTCCGGATCACTGATAGAACCTGCTGCAAGAAAAGCTCCCCGGATGAACGCCCGTCTGCAACAGGCATTCTGCACGATCACGTTGTGGACTAAAGACAGGTCTTCTGCGATCTCACCATTTGCATCCAGTAATTTCGCTGCCTGTAAAACGCGCAGGGCATCTTCATGTTCCCGCACTGCTACAACATAGGTCATGCTCCGGGCCGGCAACTGGCCCTGACGGATTAAAACATCAGTATTTATATTAAATGTTTTTTTCAATAATGTAAAGTATTTTCTTGCAACTGCCAGATTTTCTGTATGGATAGCAATGGCAAAGTGGTCGGATGCGGATATTTTCACCCGGCCGCAAAGGCTTAAGATAGCCGCCATCTCCGCGATCTGGCAATGTCTGGCAGGTGTAAACTGCCTGGACAATTCCTCTTTTACTGTGGAAGAAAATGACATTTTATCCTCGTTATCCTCTTTATGTTATGCCTTTTTGTTGTCTTTATCAATATCTCTGTGATCAATGCGGATGCCGTACTCTCCCGCTGCCTCCAGATGCTCATAAAGGGCTCTTGCAACGGTTACAGAGCGGTGTTTTCCGCCTGTACAGCCAACAGCAATGACTAACTGGTTTTTTCCTTCATTTATGTAATTTGGCAGAAGAAAATCGATCATATCATACAGTTTCTTTAAAAAGATCTCCGCTGTTCCCCCCTGCATCACATAATCCCGCACTGCCTGTACCTGTCCTGTAAGAGGACGCAGGTGTTCATCATAATAAGGATTAGGGAGAAAACGCACATCAAATACCAGATCCGCATCTTCCGGTATTCCATATTTGAAGCCAAAGGATAAAACGGTAACATACATGTTTTTATATCTGGCATCCTGCAAAAAGATCTTTTCCAGTTCTTTTCGCAGTTCCCTGGTAAGGAGCATGCTGGTATCAATGATATAATCTGCCTCTTTTTTTAAGAAAGCCAGTTTTTCCCGTTCTTTTTCAATGCCATTTTCCAGTCTTCCTGCTCCTGCAAGAGGATGGGTCCGTCTGGTCTCCTTATACCGTTTGATCAGAACAGCATCATTGGCATCTAAAAACAGCACCTGGACATCTACATCACTGCCCCGCCAGTTTTCCAGGATCTCATCCAGATTTCCCAGTTCTTCACCGCTTCGTATATCCAGTCCCAGGGCCGTCTTTTTTATATCTGTGCCCCCGGAAACAAGCTGTACGAATTTATCCACCAGAGAGATGGGCAGGTTGTCCACACAGTAAAATCCTATGTCTTCTAACATTTTTAAGGCAACTGTCTTTCCTGCCCCGCTCATTCCGGTTACGATCACAAGTTTCATTTGAATTCTCCCAGCCTTTTTACTTCCATTTCCAGTTCGATCCCGCTTAAGGCTTTGACTTTTTCTCTTACCTGTCTGCAAAGTTCCATTACATCCTCTGCCGTAGCGTCATTGTAATTGATCACAAAACCGCTGTGCTTTTCAGAGACCATGGCACCGCCTACTGAGAATCCTTTTAAACCGGCATCCTCGATCAGCTTTGCCGCAAAATTGCCCTCCGGTCTTTTAAAGGTACTGCCTGCACTTGGATATTCCAGCGGCTGTTTTTCCCTGCGTTTCTGTGACAATTCCCGCATCTGGCTGCTGATAGCTTCTTTACTTCCCTTAGTCAGTTCAAAGACTGCCTCTAATACAATATAATTGTGCTTTGGGATACAGCTGGTGCGATAGCCTAACTCCAGATCTTTGGCAGGAAGTTCCAGGATCTCGCCTTCAGGTGTCATTACTTTTGCTCTGGATAAGATATTGCAGATCTCTGAACCATAGGCCCCTGCGTTCATTACAAGAGCACCTCCAATGGTTCCCGGAATACCGGAAGCAAACTCCATTCCAGTAAGAGCACATTCCATAGCCAGCCTTGCAGTACGGCTTAAAAGCTCTCCTGCACCTGCTCTTATAAGGGTTTTTCCCGCTTTTTCATCTTCTTTTAGTACGCCAGAGTAAGCCCAGCCTTCTGACATAGATATCACAGCTCCCTGATAGCCATCATCACTGACCAACAGGTTGCTTCCATTTCCCAGAATAGTCCAGGGGATATTTTCCTCTTTTAACAGGTTCAGTACCTCTTTCAGCTCTTCTTCTGATCCGGGGCTGATATAAACAGCAGCCGGTCCTCCAATGCGGAAAGTGGTATGGCGTTTCATAGGCTCCATAAAGCGGAAGCTTCCTCTTTCTGAAGTCATTATTTCCTGCAGCTTCTCTTCCAGCTTTTCACAAAACTCTGACATGGGGTCTTATTCCTCTCTTACT
>JBNMGK010000236.1:0-4661 GCA_050872205.1 Enterocloster sp. | reverse complement strand
GGTCTGGTGTTAAGTAATAAGGAAGCAGCTGCTTATCCCAAACTGGCTCAGGCGCTGGAAACAGAATATGCGGCCCTTCAAAAGAATATAGAAGAAGACAGGGATAACCTGAAAACATCAGCAGAGGACATGGTTGAATATGTCCAGGATAACAATATGCAGCTTACAGCTGTGCATACACCCAATATTCTTCGTGCAGATGAAACAGCAGTAAGCTATGAGCAGTATTATTATGACTATTACGGTGGAGCCCATGGATATAATTCCTATACAGGTTTTACATTTGACACAAAAACCGGTAAAAAGCTGGAGTTTTATGATGTGATCACAGATGAACAAAAGGTAAAAGACGGGATCATACAGGAGTTAAAGGATAAGTACGCAGGTGAAGAAGGCCTGGTGGAGAACAGTACTCCTGAGGAAGATGCAGATCTGTTCTTTGAATACATCAACACTCCGGAGTACAATGTTTCCGTTGCCTGGAGCCTTGGCACAGACCGGCTGAATATTTATTATAATCCTTATACGATTGGTTCCTGGGCTTTAGGTCTTGTGAGGATCAGCTTTCCTTTTGAAAAATACCCGGATCTGGTAAAGAAAGAATATCAGGCAGCACCTTCGGATTATGCGGTAAAGCTGGAAGACTATGGAGATTACAGCGCAGATATTTATAATGATGGAAACTTTGTGGATGTAAGTGTTTATCCAGATGGCGTAGAAGATTATGCAAACAGTGCCCTGAGGATCCAGCTTCAGGATAAAGACGGACAGAGCATCAGCCAGGTTTTCGATGATATGTATTACTTTGATTTTGACGCATACTACGTGAAAACAGGAAACAGGCATTTCCTTCATGTGCTGATCCATGCAGAAAATGACTGGACCACTGATAATGTGTATGAGATCACAGAAGGAAAGATCCAGGATCTGGGATATGAAGAGGGAAGCCCGGCGCTGATCCAATATGAATACAATTACGATGAAGTCAGCGGGCTTTCTACCAACAGCGAGGATGTGGCAGCCTACAACGATCCAAATTCTCTTTATCTTGGAAAGACCATGAACGCCTTCAGTACCTATTCCGGCAACCGGCATTACTATGTAGGAAAATCCGGGCTTTTAGAAAGCCGTGAGTCTTACATAGCGGGGCAGACAGAAACAGTTCCTGTGGTAAAAAAGGAACTGACTGTAAAAGTGACGGATAAATATGGACAGGAGACAGGAAGGACAAAGGTGCTTCCTGCAGGAACCAGACTTCATTTTTATATGACCGATAATCAGACCTATGTCATTTTCAACTATGACGGCGACCAGTATGGAAAGGTATCTATGGATAACAGCGACTGGCCTCAGAAAATAAATGGAGAAGAACTGGAAAGCATACTGGATGACACCATGTTTGCTGGGTGATTTTTTACATAAAAGTTACAAAAATTCTCGATACACACCGGTTTTGTTAAATATGAGTTGCATTTATATGAAATGTATGCTAAAATCTATACAAGCTGTCCGGGAGGCTTTCCGGCAGACAAACAATGAAATCCTATTCGCATTACACCAGAGAGCCAGGAGATTATCTCCTGGCTTTTTGGTATATATAGGCGTGCAGAGTGCTGACATTTTTCCAAACCTAACTGTCTTGTCACCTGACAAAAGTAATTGACAAGACAAAAAAACAGAGGTAGAATTGCGAAGACGTTAATAAATGCCTGAAAGTTTAAAGAAGAAAAAGAAAAGGGCTAAAATGATGGAGGCACTATGGAAAAGTTAAAAGATTTTCTGCACAGAAAGGACATTGAAGTCAGTGTAAAACGATATGGCATCGATGCTCTTGGTGCAATGGCACAGGGACTGTTCTGTTCCCTTTTGATCGGAACCATGATCAATACATTAGGAAGCCAGCTGCATATCCCATTTCTGACTATGACAGTAGCAACCGTCAATGACACTGCCTATACAGTAGGTGGTCTGGCATCTGCTATGAGCGGCCCGGCTATGGCAGTAGCAATTGGTTATGCTCTTCACTGTCCGCCGCTGGTATTGTTTTCACTGATCACAGTCGGTTTTGCTTCCAATGCACTTGGCGGTGCAGGCGGCCCTCTGGCTGTTCTGTTTGTAGCAATTCTGGCATCAGAAGCAGGTAAAGCTGTTTCAAAGGAAACAAAGGTAGATATCCTTGTTACACCATTAGTAACTATTGGAGTAGGTATCGCCTTATCCGCTCTTCTTGCACCGGCACTTGGAAAAGCAGCCATGAAGGTAGGAAATGTGATCATGTGGGCAACAGAGCTTCAGCCATTCTTAATGGGAATATTAGTATCTGTATTCGTAGGTATTGCACTGACACTTCCTATTTCTTCTGCAGCTATCTGCGCGGCTTTAGGCCTTACAGGTCTGGCTGGCGGAGCAGCAGTAGCAGGCTGCTGTGCCCAGATGGTAGGTTTTGCAGTTATGTCTTTCCCTGAGAATAAATGGGGCGGCCTGGTATCTCAGGGAATCGGTACTTCCATGCTTCAGATGGGAAATATTGTAAAAAATCCAAAGATCTGGATCGCGCCGATTGTTACCTCTGCGATCACAGGACCTATTGCAACCTGTCTTTTCCATATGGAAATGAACGGCGCAGCTGTTTCCTCAGGTATGGGAACCTGCGGTCTGGTAGGCCAGATCGGTGTGTATACAGGCTGGGTCAAGGATGTTTCTGAGGGAACCAAGGCAGCTATTACAACAGGCGACTGGGCCGGACTGATCCTTGTATCCATTATCCTTCCTGCAGTGATCTGCCCGATCATCAATATGTTCTTAAAGAAGATGGGCTGGGTCAAAGAAGGAGATCTAAAGTTAAATTAATAAAATCGACCTGTAATCTTAAAAACTTCCGTGTCCGGTTAAAAAGGGGCTTTTTCCTTAGGATACGGGAGTTTTTTTGATGTATCTGCTGATTTTCGCTGTATTGCATTTTGGTCTGCTTTTTGCTAGAATAGAGCGGAGTAGTGGCAGATAATGGAGGAATGATAAAACATGAGACAAAGCATGCGAGGAAGAAAAAGGCCCGGTAAAGGGTTTGACGATAAAACAAAGTATGCCAGACTGCTGGCGATCCCTGTAGCCATTGTTATCGTTTTACTGATCGTGATCCTGGTCATGGATAAAAAGCCGGGAAGCAGCAAACCGGTTCAGGACAGTGTTGTATCTGATGCTTCTGACAATTCTGACAGTTCTGATATTTCCATAGAAGGAGATACAGAAAGCGGTGCCGATGACAGTTCCATTGAACCGGATAACAATGAATATCATCAGGATTTTTCAGCATATGAGCTTCAGAAGGATGTTGATCCACAGGTCAATGAGCTGATCAGCAATTATTTCCAGGCTAAAGTAGACCAGGATGCCCAGGCTCTTTACAAGGTATTTGGTAAAGAGGAAGATGACCGTATAGACGAGAGAAAGCAGCAGTTAAAAGATGAAGCGGTCTATATTGAGGATTATCAGGACATTACCTGTTATACAAAGGCAGGCCTGACGGATGACTCTTATGTAGTATATGTGACCTATGATGTGAAATTCCGCAGAGTGGACACTTTAGCACCTGGCCTTATGTGGTGCTATGTAGTGAAAAATGATAACGGCGATTATATCATCCGTGAAAATGTAGTTGGGGATGAGGCAGATTATGTAGCACAGCAGAACCAGACAGAGGATGTACGCCTTTTATCCACCCAGGTTAATGAGCGCTTAAAACAGGCCATTGAATCTGACAGCCTGTTAGCCGGTATTTATAAGGATTTAAGCAATGGCGCCGTTGTAAGCACTTCTGAAGAAGAGGAAAATGCAGACAGCCAGGTTATGATCGGCGATGGGGCAGATACCTCTTCTGACGCAGGAACAGATAACACAGGTTCAGATGCCGCAGAAGAAACCACAGGTGAAACTGCAGCGGAAAACTCTGAAGCAGCTCAGACAGAAGCAGCAGGAGACGGCTCTGACGCTGCAGTGGCTATACAATAGCCGTATCTGTCACCTGACGGTGACATTACCATAAATGAAAATATATGAATTACTATATTAAAGGAAGTAGCAAAAAATGGATGTAAAAGATTTTTATTTTGACCTGCCACAGGAACTGATCGCACAGGATCCTCCGGAGGACCGTTCTTCTTCCAGACTTTTAGTACTGGACAAGAAAACAGGAAAGACCCAGCACAGGATCTTTAAGGATATTGTAGAGTATTTAAGACCAGGTGACTGCTTGGTGATCAATGATACCAAGGTTATCCCGGCAAGATTATTTGGCGTAAAAAAGGATACCGGAGCCAAGATCGAGGTTCTTTTATTAAAGCGCCGTGAAAATGATATCTGGGAGACATTGGTAAAACCTGGTAAAAAGGCAAAACCGGGAACCGTTATTGACTTTGGTGACGGCATCCTTACAGGAACCGTTATTGAGACAGTAGATGATGGAAACAGACTGATCCAGTTTTCTTATGAAGGCATTTTTGAGGAGATCTTAGACCGTTTAGGTCAGATGCCTCTGCCTCCATACATTACACACCAGTTAAAGGATAAGAACCGTTACCAGACTGTATATGCAGTCCATGAAGGCCCTGCAGCAGCGCCTACAGCCGGACTTCATTTTACAAAAGAGCTGTTAAAGCAGATCG
>JBNMGK010000353.1:0-3040 GCA_050872205.1 Enterocloster sp. | reverse complement strand
GGACTGGACTATGTATCCTGCTCACCATTCCGTGTACCGATCGCTCGTCTGGCAGCAGCTCAGGCAGCTCTGAATGACTGATCAGTAAGCTTATAAAAACAGGCTAATCGATTAAAAATTGTTATATAAGGGATAAAAGTGACAGCGCTGAAGGAAACTTCGGCGCTGTTGCTTTTTTGTATCTTTCTTAAGAAACCTTACGGAAGTTTGATATTTTTGTGAAACGCTTTACTGTATGAAGTGAAAATGCTATGATGAGAACGATGAGTGCCCGGTCTGCGCAGACAAGCTTATTTGCGCAGGGGCATAAGTGAAGCTTATGGTAGCAGAAGAAAGGAATTGAAACAGGAAATGAAGAAATGGATGACAATCTGCCTGATGGCGGCAGCATCAGCTATGTTATTAGCTGGCTGTGGTACAAAAGATAATACAGCAGAGACAACAGCAGTTGAAACAACTGCAAAGGCAGAAGATACAAAAGAAACGGAGACTGAAAAAACAGAAGAGACCACTAAGGCTGCAGCTGGTGAAACAGCAGAAACAACAGAAGCTGCAGATGAAAACAGTGAGCTGGATCTGGCTGCAGCTGCTGGAAAGCACCATGTAGAGATCACTGTAAAAGATTATGGCACGATCAATGTAGAATTAGACGGAGATGCAGCTCCCATCACAGTTGCCAACTTCCTTGATCTGGCAGAAAACGGATTTTATGACGGACTTACTTTCCACCGCATTATCAGCGGCTTTATGATCCAGGGCGGTGATCCATTAGGAACTGGTATGGGCGGTTCTGAACGTGAGATCAAAGGTGAATTTGCTTCCAATGGCGTAGAAAATTCATTATCCCACACAAGAGGGGCTATTTCCATGGCAAGAGCCCAGCGTAAGGACAGCGCAAGCTCCCAGTTCTTTATTGTACATGAGGACAGTACTTTCTTAGACGGTGAATATGCCTGCTTTGGTTATGTAACCGATGGCATGGAAGTGGTTGATGCGATCTGTGAAGATACAAAGGTAGAAGACAACAACGGAACTGTTGCAAAGGAAAACCAGCCGGTGATCGAAAGCATTAAAGTGATCGATTAATGTTGCAGCTTCCATGTATGCAGGAAGTACGTATGCCTGAAAAGGAGTAAAAAATGAGAAAAAATGCGGGAAAAATGAAAAGTCGTTTTCTTTTAACAGTCCTGTCAGCGCTGACATTGTCATTAGCTGCCACAATAGGCGCGTTTGCAGATGAAAGTGATACATCAAAGCTGGTTTCAGGTACGAAGATCAATGGCGTAGGTGTAGGCGGACTGACACCGGATGAGGCAAAAGCAAGGATCGAAGGCTTTTATGCAGGAGAATATACCCTGAACATTAAAGAAAAGGGTGGAAAAGAAGAAAGCATCAAAGGCAGCGATATCGGTTATCAGGTAACGGTGTCTGGCAGTATTCAGGAAATACTGGACAATCAGAATGCTTCCGGCCGTGTGGCAGGCCCTTCCGGGGACAACACACATACTCTGGAAGTTTCTGCCCAGTATAATGAAGATGCGTTAAACGGTAAGATAAATGAATTATCCTGCATCAGCGGCGGAAGTATTGTGACTACAAAAGATGCCACAATCTCTGCTTATGAAGAAGGAAAAGACTTTACCATTATCCCGGCAGTACAGGGAAATGATGTTGACCTGGAAAAGACAAAGCAGGTGATCACAGCAGTGGTGAGAGCAGGAAGTAAAGAAGTTTCCCTGGTAGAAACAGGCTGCTACCGTACAGTTGGTGTCTGGGAAAGTGATGAAAATCTGAAGACCTTATGCGATGCTATGAACAGCCGCAGGACAAAACAGCTGCGTTATGTGTTTGGAGATGCATCAGAAGTACTTTCCGGTGAGACTATGGCCAGCTGGATCACAGGAAGCAGCAATGGTCAGGTGACACTGAATCAGGAAAAGGTAGCTGCTTTTGTGGCAAAACTGGCAGAAACCTATGATACAGCTGGAAAGACCCGCACATTTACAGGAGTATCCGGTGCCGAGTACCAGCTTACAGGCCCTTATGGCTGGAAGATAGACCAGGCAGGCGAGATCGCAGCTCTTACAGAGCTGATCCAGAGCGGCTCTGTATGGCAGAGCGGTGACAGCGCAGACAGAGAGCCTGTTTACAGCCAGACAGCTGCTTCAAGAACAGGCGGTGACTGGGGAAATACATATGTACAGGTAGATCTGGCTGGTCAGCATGTATATATGGTAAAAGACGGCGCTGTTGTGTGGGATGCGCCCTGTGTAACCGGCAATGTGTCAAAGGATTATACCACACCGGCAGGTATCTACAGCCTGACTTATAAAGAGAAGGACCGCATCCTTCGGGGAAAGAAGAAGGAAGACGGCACCTATGAATATGAAAGCCATGTAGATTACTGGATGCCATTTAACGGTGGCATTGGTCTTCATGACGCATCCTGGAGAAGTAAATTCGGAGGAACCATTTATCAGACAAGTGGCAGCCATGGCTGTGTAAATCTGCCGCCGGCGAGTGTTCCGGCATTGTATGATATGCTTTATAAGGGGATACCGGTGATCTGTACGCCATAAAGGAAGAGATCACATCCCGTCGCTGGCGGTAATTAACATTGTGACAGACAGGCATACAAAAAACAGATGAAACCATACAAATTAAGTGGTTTCATCTGTTTTACATTTTATACCATAGTTTAACTTATACGGTTTCATCCATTTCCGTTGCCAGCTCTCCGTATTCCAGGGTTTCTTTTAAAGGAACGTTTTTCCATGGAAGAATAGGCTGTAAGCGCATTTCCACGGTGATATCCTTGCGGTTATACAGCTTGCGGAAGTTGGTGATGATACGTTTTAATACCATTTCTCCTTTTTCTGCAGTTACAGTAGGCAGGAGGATCAGGTACTGGCTGATGCTGTAGCGGGTAAAAACATCACTGCAGCGCAGGGAATTTAAAATGGAACTGTTTAAATGCTCCATGGCCTTTTGCAGGATTATACTTTTAGGCACTTTTCCATCGATGCCGGTTACTGTAAGG
>JBNMGK010000460.1:0-1932 GCA_050872205.1 Enterocloster sp. | reverse complement strand
CTGCGAAATGCTCATCTTCGATCTTTGCTGTTAATTTTTCTTTCCCATAAGGTAATAAAAATTCTTTCATTTTTGCTTCCTCCTGTTTTGAATGAATGTTTTAAATGATTGAATCGTTAGTTTTCAGTTGCTTTATATGTATTGCTATATAAGGGTCATGATTTAAGCTTTTTATGCCTCTTTGATTTTACGCAGTGCAAATGCTGCTGCATCATCTGCTCCAAAAGCACCAGCCTTTGTAACCAGCTTCATTCCTTCGTACTTTCCGCCTTTTACCCGGACTAAGGGGATACCTACGCGGATCTCAGAAAGGATCTCGGAACCGTCTGCTTCAATGTTCATCAGCATTCCAAGGGCTGTATCGCCGCCTGTAAGGAACACACCGGAAACCTTTGCCTGTTCCAGGATCTCCATTGCCAGATGACCAACTACAGAACGTACCTTATCACCGGTCTCTACAGGACCAAGTCCCAACGCCTCACCAGCTTCAAAGGAAAGCTCCAGTTCGCTGCGGTCGTAAGCTGTATTGGTAAGAAGAATGGTATCTTTTCCTGCTTTTAAGGAATCCACTACTTCTTTCAGATAAGGCTCTGTCTCTTCTTTTCCGGAGAGAATGTCATGCATAGGAAGCTTTACCATTTTAATGCCTGCTTCCTCGCAGTATTTCATCTGCCGGTTGGTGACGGTACTTACACTTGCAACTACTCCCAATGCTGGAAGTGACGGACGTTCCAGTTCCATCAGGTTATCTGCCAGACCTGCGGTACCGATATAAAGTACTTTCTTTCCTGTCTTTGCAACTGTCTTTAAAACTTTCTTTAAGTCATCATTGCAGTCTGCATCGCACACATAAATGCGTCCTTCTGTAAAATCAAGATCATCACTTCTTACATCTGGAAGTCTCTTTAAAATGATCTTTTCATCATAATATCTTCCCAGCATCCGCACCAGATTATCTTCTACTACTGGATTTTTCGGATCACTGGCAAGCTCTGTGCGGCAGATCTCTACGCCGTTTAAGCACTGTACCCCGTCTACGGTGGTCCTCTTTAAATCTGGAAGAGCCGGTGCAAAGATCATCAGTTCCGGTTTGAAATGTTCGTCTACTGCCTTGATCTCTGCTGCAATATTTCCTCTCATGGTGGAATCTACTTTTTTGATCACATGACGAAATCCGCTAAAATCCACATTTTCCAGTGCATGAGATACGATCTCATATGCATGATCTGGATGAACGGTCCTGGACTCTGTATCAATGACAATGGACCTGTCTGCGCCCATTGGCTTTCCGCAAAACAGCACTTCTGTTGGAAAACCTCTTCTGCGCAGCTGGACTCCGGTATCATTGGCTCCGGTAAAGTCATCTGCAATGATCAGGTATCTTTCTTCCAACCATTTCACCGCCTTTCTAATTGTTCACTTTTGAAACACTTTTGTGAGAGTTCATATTCTTTTTAGATTTATTTCTCATTCGTTTTATATTCTACATGGTTTTATCTTTCTATTTCAATGAATTTGTAGTATAATATGTTTAAATTTGCAACATTCATGAACATGAGGTACCCTAAATGATAAAAAAAATCCGTATACTGGGAATTGCTCCCTATAAAGGACTTGCCACTCTTATGAAACAATGTGCCCTGCAATACCCTGAGATCGAATTTACCGCCTATGCAGGAAGCATGGAACAGGGACTTGCCCTTGCAAAACGTTACAGCGAACATTATGACATTATCATCTCCCGTGCAAACACTGCCAATATGATCTCCCGGTCTGTGCATATCCCAGTCATCGATATTGGTATCGGTTACTACGATGTGCTGCGGTGTATTAAAATGGCCCAGAACACCGGAACAAAATTTGCCCTTTTAGGCTTCCAGTCCTTAACTGTCATCGCAAAAAACCTCTGCGACCTGTTACAGATCCATGTAG
>JBNMGK010000178.1:0-5621 GCA_050872205.1 Enterocloster sp. | reverse complement strand
GTTCACTGCTACCCCAAGCAAGCTTCCAGCTACAATAATATGATATTCCGGTGCATCCTCACAGAAATATTTAAGGGATGTCAATGCCCGTTCACAAAGCTGCACTTCATCAAATACTACCAGCGTTTTCTCTTTTACGATCGTCTGACCAGAAATATGGGATAAAATAGGTATCAGATAATCCGGACTGATATTTTCTTCAAAAGTTTCATTCAATTTTGGATTTGTTTCAAAATTAAAATAGGTTAAATTATCATAATGGGTCCGCCCAAACTCTAAAATAGAATAGGTTTTTCCCACCTGTCTTGCTCCCTGCAAAATAAGTGGTTTACGATGTGGACTTTCTTTCCATTCTTCTAAAAATCCCTGGATCTTCCGATACATAAATATCCCTCCTCTCACACGTTAATATCAGTATAATGAGTATTCGTGTAAAATTCAATGGATTTTCCTTCATTTTTTACACTAAACTACACGAACTTTTTCCAAAAAATCACATTATTCTACACGAATCATTCTGCGGTCCAGCATATATGTCAAAATCCATTTAAAATACGATCGGTGAAACCAGATTACGCAGCACTGCTACAATACTCCATCCTGCGACAGCACTGGTACTGGAATAAATATCCAGTTCTGCCTTTACTCCTGGAATCTGGGCTGTGATCTTGTGGTCATCTCCTACCATTTCCGGAACACTGAAAATACTCATATCTACATTTTCCGGGCCAGAGGATGCTAAGGAAGCTGCAATGGCTACATTTACCTTTGTCGGTAAAATAGAAATGGCTTCCTTTGCGCTTCCATGAAATACCTGCTTTTCTTCTCTATCCGTCATAAGACTCTCTTCAAACAGAGGTGTTCCAGAAAGGGATTTCGGTCCTTTTTTTGTACGGAAAGAAGTCTGTGCCTGTCCCATAAGAGAAATAGTCCGCAGTACATCAAAACCACCAATTGCACCAGAAGTAATGTGGACCTTTCTTCCATTTTCTTTTGCACATTCACTGATCTGTCTGTAAAATGTTTCATCTGCCAGCGCACCAATGGATAAAAGGATCAGATCTGCCCCGTCAGATAATATTTTCATACCATAGTCCTGAACAGCTTTAACAGAAGCTGCCTCTGCCACATAGTCCGGCTTATCTGCTAATAATTCTTCCAAAGTGCCACATGCACGGCAGCCGCCTTTTTCTGCCAGCGCTTCTGTCTTCTCCTTCGTACGTCCCAGCACACCAGTCAGCTCATATTCCTCTAAAATCCCCTTATTATAAGCCTCTACAATGATCCCCGCCAGAAAACCATTTCCTAAAATAGCCAGTTTTTTCTTTGCTGTAACCTTAGTCATTTTTCTCTTCTCCTTTTAACACAATATTCATTTCTTATTGAAACAGCCACTCCATCCATTCCCGGTGCACCCGTTCCGGCAGCTTTTCATACACATTTACAAACTCCCACCCGGTACTGCGGTCCTTAAAAGCCGGATACAAAAATCCAAACTCCGGCGCTCCCGGCTCATATTCCCCTGTCAGCGGGCTGATGACGCACAACAGATAAGTATAAACCTCCTCAGAGCCTTCCATCCACTCCTTATCCGTTCCCTTTACCGGCACATCATACTGCCCATAATACATAAAACAGGAAAATGGATATCCTGGATGATATTTCTCCCCCAGAACCTCATAAAACAGATCCATGTAGGCATCATTTTTCATTTCCGACTCTTTTACACCATCAAGGAGCTGCCATACACTTCCCGGCTTTCTCATTTCTTTTGTCAGCCGATACTCCTTTAACTGCTCATTTGTCCTGGAAATAAGCACAGTCTTTGCCATATTTAAGTTTCTGGTTCGCTCACTGGCTGACAGCTTCAGAAAATTGGTATTAAAAGTGCCGTCCACATAGCCTTCTTCATCAAAATAGGCCCCTGCGATCCGCCCTACAGAAGATCTGGCCGGTGTCATACGCCTGGTCAGCTCCAGCATGTCTTCTCTGTTTATCATAAACTCCTATATCCTCCCATCCCACATCACATCATTATCCATAAGCATACACTAACATAGTCTATATGTAAATCTCAAACTCCACCTGCTCCATTTCTAAAAGCACCTGGCGCAGACACTGCAGAAAACGCTGTACCTTCCTGCTTTTTGCAGACTTTTCCAGACACAGATAATTGATCACCCTTGGCGGAACCTCAAGATCCACAGGTATCCTTCTTATTCCCCCTTCTGCTAAAAGCCCCACAGCTACGCTGGCAGGCACAAAAGCCCAGTTATCTGTTTTTCGCAGGAAAAACTGCAGCTGGTTCATCAATGACAATGCCAGCTTTGGCTGCCGTCCCTGAAACAGCTGACTGTGCCAGCGGACAAATTCATAGGACCAGTCTACATATACCTCATGGTTCAGATCCAGCTGTTCCTTTTCCATCCTTTTTGCCTGTCCCTTATCCACCATTTCCATATACCGGCTGTCCTCTGCACACAAAAATACCATAGGCTCTGCAAAAGCAGGACGTACCTGCACAGTGGCAGACTCAAATTTTACTGATGTAAAAGCAATGTCCGTCATCCCCTTTTCCACTCCCAGGTGTGCCGGATCCGAATCCTGGATCTCCAGTATAATATCTGGATTTTCCGCCATAAACCGCTCATATACGGGCGTCAGCAAATGAGTACCCAGACTGTTCATCGAAGAGATACGAAGCTTCTCACTTCCCCCACCCGGCCTAAAGCCAGCATTTCTTCCAGTATCTCCTGGTATTTCACCGCCAGTCCAAGGAACTTTTCTCCTTTATCCGTAAGCATTACACTGCGGCTTCCTTTTCCTCTTATAAAAAGAGAATATCCCAGACGCCGCTCCAAAATACGGATCCTGGTGCTTAAGGATGACTGGCTGATAAATAAATTTTCCGCTGCCCTGGAAATACTCTTACACCGGCAGACCTCTAAAAACGCCTGTATCTCCTGGTCCATATTTTCTCATCTCCTGTTGCAAATATATTTAATCTATTCAATATAATATATGATTTTTCTGTATTTTACAAGATATGCCTGTAATGGTACACTCTGCTTATATAAGATATGAAAGCGCGTTCTATCAAAATTTATCACGAAAAATTTCGGAGGTTTTCATGTTTACACCCACTGATGCTTTATCTATCCAGCCCACCCACATAAAAGACAGTATCCCCGACCTTGCTGCCATTACCGGCAACACCCTTTGGGGCTTCAGTTTCCTGCTGTCAAAAACAGCTCTGCGTTATGCCCCTACAACTGTTCTGCTGTCTGTACGCTTTATTATCGCATTTTTCCTGATGAATTTAATGCTTCTTTTTAAAATAGAACGCATCTCCTTCAAAGGTAAAAAAATACTGCCTCTGCTTATGCTGGCTCTCAACGAGGTAGCCTACTTTTACTGCGAAAGCTACGGCATTGCCTATACCAACAGCATGTTCACCGGTGTCGTATTATCCCTGGTGCCCATTCTTGCCATGGGGCTTTCTGCCATCTGTTTAAAGGAATTTCCCACCTTTCGCCAGACTCTTTTCAGCTTTTTCCCGGTAGTGGGCGTGATCATTATCACATTGGCAGGCAGTGCTTCCGGCGCGATTCAGCCTATAGGCATCTTTTTTGTTCTTTCTGCCTGCCTTTTATCTGCCATTTACCGTGTGATCAATAAAAGTGCCGCCAGTGATTTTTCTGCCTTTGAACGCACTTATTTCACCCTTTTCAGTTCCTGTCTCTTTTTTACAGCAGACGCTGTCCATGGACTGGGAGGAAATGCTGCCGGACTGCTTCATTTTATTACCATTCCCGGCTTTATCATCCCGGTACTGACCCTCAGTATCTTCTGCTCCGTTACCTGCAATATACTGGTAAACTACGCAGCCGGAAAAATGTCTGTAAGCAAGCTTGCCGCTTTTTCCAACCTCCAGACTATGTGGTCCATGTTCGCAGGAGTGCTGTTCTTAAGAGAGCCATTTGGAGTATCTTCTTTCATCGGTTCTGTTCTGATCTTATACGGCATCTGGCAGGTTACAAAAAAGAACACTCCTTAGTGTTTCCTGTCTGTACGCCCCACCTTTCCTGTGCTATACTCAATGTATAAAATTTTACAGTTAAAGGAGTGTATGCAAATGAAACTCATACGACCTGACCAAGTATCCGGCATGAACATCCATTATAAATTCTATTCCCTGGAATATTTTCTGGAAGCCCAGATGCGGGCTGGTTTTAAGACTATAGAATTGTGGGCCGGTTCTCCCCATTTTTTCTTAAGCAACCTGGAATATGATGACTGTAAAAAAGTCAGCAAAATGGCAAGGGACCGTGGCCTTACCATCCAGGTCATCACACCGGAAAACTGCTCTGTACCCTATCAGTTTGCAGCCGGAGACCCGGATCTGTATGCTAAAAGCTTTGCATATTTCAAAAAAGGACTGGATGCCGGGGAAGAACTTGGCTGTAAGGTCATGGCCGTCCACTCCGGACGTGGATATTTAAACGAAGACCGTGAAGAAGGCTGGAAACGGGGCCGGGACATGTTAGCACGACTTGCTGACTACGCTCAGACCAAAGGCATCACTCTTGCCATGGAAGCCCTGCGCCCGGATGAAACAAATCTTGCAACCACTGTAAATGATGTTAAACGGATGCTGACAGAGATCAACCATCCTAATTTTAAAGCCATGATCGACACCTGTCCCATGGGTGTAGCAGGCGAAACCTTACAGCAATGGTTTGACACCTTAGGAGCCGAAAATATTGTCCATATGCACTTCATAGACGGAACCCCCTATGGACATCTGATCTGGGGTGACGGAAACCATGACCTGAAAGACTGGCTGGAAACTGTACATAAAAATGGCTACACCGGGCTTTTAAGTCAGGAGATCACTGCTCCTGCCTATTACCAGAAACCATTTGAAGCAGACTGCCGAAACTACAAAATGTTTGAACCTTACATGTAACAGATCACAAAAAGACCAAAAGAAAAATCAAACAGAAAGACCTCCGGGAATACATAAACTCATTGACAAGATGTTATATATTGTTATATATTGTATCTAACAGATTGTTGTTGTCCTGCGGACATCCGTCAGGAAATATGAGCAGAAAACCGGAGGTTTTTAATATGAGTGAAGCAAGAATCATTGCCATTGGTGATAATGTAGTTGATAAATACTTATCCAGAGGAAAAATGTATCCAGGTGGACAGTGTGTAAACACATGTGTCTATTCTATCATGAATGGCGGAAAAGCGGCATATCTTGGCAAATTCGGTGATGACGGCGTTGCTGAATACAACTGCAAGATCTTAACCCAGTTAGGTGTAGATTTCAGCCATTCCAGACATTTCCACGGTGAAAACGGCGCAGCCCGGGTTACCTTAAAAGACGGTGACCGCGTATTCTTAGGCTCCAACCGTGGCGGCGTTGCCAAAGAGCATCCATTTGATTTTACAAAAGAAGATCTGGACTATATCAAGTCCTTCCAGGTGATCTATACCAATACAAACAGCTATATCTATGATGACCTGGCTTTATTAGGAGAAACAGGCGTACCGATTGCTTTCGACTTCTCTACTGTATGGGACGATGCCCTGTTTGAGCAGGTCTGCCC
>JBNMGK010000071.1:0-10199 GCA_050872205.1 Enterocloster sp. | reverse complement strand
GGAGTCTGGACGGAGGAGATCATCCCCAGATGCAGAGGCCCTTTTAATCCCTGGCCCATCTGCTGCAGTTCATCAGAAACAGCGGTAGTCAGATGTAAAATGTGTAATGCTTTTTCGTAGAAAACTTTTCCCGCTTCTGTGAGAAAAATACTCCGGGAACCTCGCTCAAAAAGCACTACACCCAGTTCCTCTTCCAGCAGCTTCATCTGGGCACTTAAAGGAGGCTGGGAGATATGCAGGGATTTGGCAGCAGCAGAGATATTTCCCTCATTTACGATCGCTACAAAATATTCCATCTGTTTCAGATTCATAAAAGCACCTCTTTCCCATAATGTTTATAAACTATCTATACGATAAACATATAATTTCCATATTAAATCAATATTTTAAATATAGATTTTCATGTGCTATAATACCAGACAGTTAAATAAAATACAATATTTTATAGGAGAAATGCATTATGAAGCGATTGCTCAGTTACATGTGTGCCTACAAAAAAGAGAGCATACTGGGACCGCTGTTTAAAATGCTGGAGGCCAGCTTCGAGCTGTTTGTGCCTTTAGTAGTGGCCAGTATGGTAGACGTAGGTATTGCAAACGGAAGTGTATCTTATGTGGTGCGTATGGGAGGTCTTCTTTTGCTCCTTGCAATCATTGGACTGACCTGTTCCCTGACAGCCCAGTACTTTGCAGCCAAGGCAGCAACAGGAACAGCCACCGCACTGCGAAATAACCTGTTTTCCCATATTGGTACTTTATCTTATACAGAGATCGATACCATAGGAACCTCCACGCTGATCACACGAATGACCAGCGACATTAACCAGGTGCAGAACGGTATCAACATGACTCTGCGTCTGCTGTTACGTTCCCCATTCGTTGTATTCGGCGCCATGGTCATGGCATTTACAGTAGATGCCCATACAGCTATGGTATTTGCAGTGACCATTCCGGTACTTTGTGTGGTAGTCTTTGGCATTATGTTAATAAGCATGCCATTATACCAGGCAGTACAGAAACAGTTGGATAAGGTTCTTCTGACTACGAGAGAAAATCTCATGGGCGTCCGCGTAATCCGGGCTTTTAACCGCCAGGAAAAAGAGAGAGAGAAGTTTGAAGAAGAAAATGGCAGCCTGGTAAAGATGCAGGTATTTGTTGGAAAGATCTCCGCACTGTTAAATCCTGTTACTTATGTGATCATTAATATTGCTACCGTAGCTGTGATCTGGGTAGGTGCAGGAAGAGTGGATGCAGGTATCATCAGTCAGGGAAAAGTCATTGCCCTTGTAAATTATATGGCCCAGATCCTGGTTGAGCTGATCAAAATGGCAAACCTGATCATCCTGATCTCCAAGGCAGTTGCCTGCATGAGACGTGTGGACAGTGTATTTGAGATAAAGAGCAGCATTGAGGAAAAATCTCATGTGGTAAAAGCTCAGGAGACTGAAAATGCAGCAGAAGCTTCACAGAAGATCAGTACAGAAACTGCGAAGGTGGAATTTGACCATGTAGATTTCGCCTACGCAGGAGCAAAATCCGATTCTCTGACAGATATTTCCTTTAAGGCAATGAAGGGACAGACCATTGGTGTTATCGGTGGTACAGGTTCTGGTAAGTCTACTTTAGTAAATCTGATCCCAAGATTTTATGATGTAAGAGAAGGAAAAGTCCTTATTGACGGAACCGATGTAAGAGACTTAGCACTTACAGATTTAAGACACAGCATTGGCGTGGTACCACAGAGAGCCGTCCTCTTTAAGGGCACACTTCGCGACAACATGCGCTGGGGCAAGAAAGATGCTACAGACGAAGAAATCTGGCATGCACTGGATGTTGCCCAGGCAAGAGATTTTATTGAAGCCAAAGGCGAGGGCCTTGACCTTATGATCGACCAGGGCGGCCACAACTTATCCGGCGGCCAGCGCCAGCGTCTTACCATTGCAAGAGCCCTGGTAAGAGATCCGCAGATCCTGATCATGGACGACAGTGCTTCTGCTCTTGACTTTGCAACTGATGCAAGACTGAGAAAGGCAATCCGGGAAAATACAAAGGATATGACTGTATTTATTGTTTCCCAGAGAGCTACCACCATCCGCAATGCAGATACCATTCTGGTACTGGATGATGGAAAAATGGCAGGTATGGGCAGCCATAAACAGCTTCTGAAGGAATGCGATGTTTACAGGGAGATCTGCCTGTCACAGCTGTCAAAAGAGGAGGTGGAACGGGATGAGCAGTAAAAAACCAAAAATGAGTAGGGATAAAAGTATTGAAACATTAAAAAGAGTCCTTGATTACATTGCCGCCTACAGATGGGCCGTATGTTTATCCCTTCTGTTAGCGCTGGTAACGGTTGCATTTACCCTTTATATCCCTATTCTTACAGGTAAAGCAGTAGATGAGATCGTAAGTCAGGGAAATGTAGATTTTCCGGCACTGATAAACATTATTAAAAAGATCATTATGGCAATGGCAGCTACTGCCGTCAGCCAGTGGCTTATGAACCATATTAACAACATTATCACCTACAGAGTTGTAAAAGATATCCGTACTAAAGCCTTCGGACATCTGGAAGTTCTTCCTTTAAGTTATATCGACTCCCACCCTTCAGGTGATATCATCAGCCGTATTATTGCAGACATTGATCAGTTCTCAGAAGGTCTGCTTATGGGCTTTACCCAGTTTTTTACAGGACTGATGACTATTTTAGGAACCTTGCTTTTTATGGTTTCCATTAACCCGCTTATCACACTGGTAGTTGTGGTTTTAACACCTATCTCTCTGTTTGTAGCAAGCTTCATTGCAAAAAAGACCTATGTTATGTTTAAGCATCAGTCTGAAACAAGAGGTGAGCTGACCACACTGACGGATGAAATGCTTGGAAATATGAAGGTAGTCCAGGCCTTTGGATATCAGAAAGAGGCAGAGGAACGTTTTGAAAAGATCAATAACAAGCTGGCTGGCTACAGTCTGCGTGCTACTTTCTTATCATCCATTACCAATCCGGCTACCCGTTTTGTAAACAGCCTGGTTTATGCTGCAGTTGGTATTACAGGCGCTTATGCAGCCATTCGCGGTTTTATGACCGTTGGACAGCTTACCAGCTTTTTAAGCTATGCAAACCAGTATACAAAGCCATTTAATGAGATCTCCGGCGTTGTAACAGAGCTTCAGAACGCTCTTGCATCTGCAGCCAGAGTATTTGAGCTGATCGATGAAAAGACCATTCTGGAAGATAAAAAAGATGCCGCAGTCCTTGAAAATGTAAAGGGCCAGGTGGAGATCGAGCATGTAAACTTTTCCTATACACCGGACAGACCTCTCATCGAAGATCTGAACCTTTCTGTAAAGCCTGGTGAGAGAGTAGCCATTGTAGGACCTACCGGCTGCGGAAAGACGACAGTGATCAATCTGCTTATGCGTTTTTATGATGTAAATTCCGGTTCCATCAAAGTAGAAGGAAATGATATCCGTGACGTGACCAGAAAGAGTCTTCGTACCAGCTATGGTATGGTGCTTCAGGAGACCTGGTTAAAATTCGGCACCATCCGTGACAATATCGCCTATGGAAGACCGGAGGCAACAGAAGAAGAGATCATAAATGCAGCCAAAGAGGCTCATGCACACAGCTTTATTATGCGAATGCCTCAGGGATATGACACAGTGATCAGTGAGGACGGCGGAAACCTGTCCCAGGGCCAGAAGCAGCTATTATGTATTGCCAGAGTTATGCTCTGCCTGCCGCCAATGCTGATCTTAGATGAGGCAACCTCCTCTATCGATACCCGTACGGAGATCCGCGTCCAGAAGGCCTTTGCCAAGATGATGGAAGGAAGGACCAGCTTTATTGTAGCCCACCGTCTTTCTACGATCAGGGAAGCAGATATGATCCTTGTTATGCGTGACGGACATATCGTAGAAAAAGGAAAGCATGAAGAACTTCTGGCAAAGAACGGATTTTATGCTGAAATTTACAACAGCCAGTTTGCAGCTGTTGGATAAAAGAAATGTTAAAAGTAGAAAAGTCAGTCCCTTTTTTGAGAAAATAGGGGCTGACTTTTTTTGCGACTGTCTGTATAATAAAGTCTAAATGATAATGATAAGGAGGAATTTTTTATTATGGAAACCGATCCACAATCGGCCAGTATTTTCACACAGCTTCTTATTCTTCTGGTACTTACTCTTATAAGAGGGTATTTTGCAGGAGCAGAGATGGCTGTGGCGTCTGTAAACAAAAACAAGATCCACAGGTTAAAAGAGCAGGGAAACAAAAAAGCAGCTCTCATCGAGGACCTGATGGAGGAATCAACAGCATTTTTATCTGGGATCCAGTTGATCGTCACACTGGCAGGTTTTCTTTCAAGCGCTGTGGCAGCAACAGGAATTTCAGGAATACTGGCTGCGAAATTGAATGGATGGGGGATACCGGGCAGCAGGATCACTGCAGTGATTATTATTACCCTTATCCTTGTTTATGTGAATCTGGTATTCGGGGAATTGATCCCCAAACGAATGGCATTGCAGAATGGGGAAAAATTCAGCTTATCCTGCATTGGCATGGTTTATTTTGTATCCTGTATAGTAAAGCCTTTTGTAGGCCTTTTAAATATTTCTACCAGCGGGATCTTAAAGCTTTTTGGTATGCACCATGAGGATCTGGAAACAGATGTTTCTGAGGAGGAGATCAAATCCCTTCTGGAAACAGGAAGCGAGACCGGCGTATTTAATGAGATCGAGAAAGAGATGATCACCTCTATTTTCTCATTTGATGATAAAAAAGCAAAAGAAGTCATGGTGCCGAGACAGGATATGGTAGCCATTGACATTGATGAACCGGTGGATTCTTATCTGGACGATATCTTACAGTCCATGCACTCCAAGATCCCGGTATATCAGGAAGATATTGATAATATCATCGGTATCCTTTCCACAAAGGCGCTGACCATTGAGGCCAGAAAGAAGTCTTTTGAAGATCTGGATATCCGTTCTTTATTAACACCTGCCTATTTTGTCCCGGAAAACAGGCGTACAGATGCTCTTTTCAGGGAAATGCAGCAGAAAAAAGAAAAATTGGCTATACTGATCGACGAATACGGCGGTGTATCCGGTATGGTTACTCTGGAAGACCTGATCGAGGTGATCGTAGGTGATATCCACGAAGAATACGAAGAAGTAGAACCAGAGATCATCGAACTGGAGCCGGGACGTGTATACAGCCTTTCCGGAAGTATTGCACTGTCAGATCTGAAAGAGGAATTCCACCTGGACATGGACAGCGTATGCGATACCTTATCCGGTTATCTTATGGAAGTTCTGGGATATATCCCCACTGAAAAAGCGCTTCCGCTGACAGTTACCACCCCAGAAGCAGATTACGAGATCTTAAAAATGGAAGACCGGGTGATCGACCGGGTGAAAATGACACTAAAAGAAGTACAGACCTCAGAAAATGGGGATGCAACATAAAAATTCAAGCAGTCCTGCTTTGCTTTAACATGGGGACTGCTTTTTTGCTGCCATATATTCGGAAAAGGCTGCTAACGGCAGGCTCTGTAAGTATGATAGGAATGTTTTGACATCCATAGAAACAGCAAGTTGCTTTCCGAAAGCCTGTAATTCTGTTATGATCTATATAACGGAGGTAGATGCCATGGAAACAAAGAATGTTATTTTAGAGCTTCGCACGAAAAAGGGGTTGTCTCAGGAAGAGCTAGCACAAAAGGTTATGGTTACGCGACAGGCAGTGTCACGCTGGGAAAATGGGGAGACCGTTCCCAATACGGAGACCTTAAAGCTGTTATCAAAGGAATTTGATGTGTCCATAAATACCCTTTTGGGCGCCCCAAGACAGCTTGTGTGTCAGTGCTGTGGAATGCCGTTAGAGGATGGGATCATAAGCCATAACAGCGATGGCACATTGAACGAAGAGTATTGTAAGTGGTGCTATGCAGATGGAACATACACCTACAGCAATATGGAAGATCTTATTGATGTCTGTGTAAAACATATGGTAAATGAAAACTTTACAGAAGAACAGGCACGTTCTTATATGAAACAGCTGCTTCCCGATCTGGATTACTGGAAAAGGTATGAAGAATTAAGTGATAATGGACAATTTGAGGCATTTAAAGAGCAGTTGATAAAAGAGATCAATGATCTTCACATCGAAGGATTACCAAAAGTAGAGAAATTGAATGCCCTTGTGGGAATCTATGTAAATCTGGGATATCCGCTGCCAAACGGAAAAACAGTAAAATTTTTAAATGATGATACCACCTATTTAGGTAATCAGCTGGAATCAGAATTTGGCGGTGACCGGTATTTTGGTGTCCTCGCCAATATGGATTTCATTATGATCAGCACATATGGACCAGAAGGGGAAGCACCGGAACTGGTACTTTATAAGAAAAGATAAAATTGAGCGAAAAATAAGTTCCTCTGGATTTTTGATCAGCAAAAATTCAGGGGAACTTTTATGTTATATGTTACTCAGCCTGGAATCCATCTACACCCTTAAAGGAAGAATAGCCGTCATCCGCCATAACAGTAGTGCCGTTGATGGCGCTGGCTTCCGGCAGAGACATGAGCCAGATGGCATTGGCGATCTCTTCTGGTAAGATGATACGGCCCTTCATGTGCAGGCGGCTGCCGATCTCTTCAATTGGCTTATCGATCATACCGGTCTTTACCCAGCCGGGTGCAACAGATAAAACGCGGATCCCGTATGGGGACAGTTCCCGGGCCATAGCCTGGGTCAGCATTTTAACACCGCCTTTGCTGGCATGGTAGCCGATGGATTCTGTGTTAGCCATAAAGCCGTCAATAGAACCTACGTTGATGATCACACCAGAACGTTGCTTTACCATTTCTCTGGCAGCCAGCTGGCTTAAGTTAATGGTTCCCATAAGGTTGATGTTGATGGTGTTCTGAATATCAGAGAGGTCCAGATCCACAAAGGCACCTCTTGTGCCTACAACTCCGGCTACATTGGCAAGCACATCGATCTTTCCATATTTTTCCATAACTGCAGACATTACACGACGACAATCATCCACAACAGAAACATCTGCTTTTATAAAAGTAACATCTCCCTCTTTCTGAAGCTCTTTTACAGCATCTTCACATTCATGACGTCCAAGAATAATAACCTTGTCCTTGCAGGAGAGAAATTTTTTAGCTGTGGCGAAGCCGATTCCTTTGGTTCCGCCTGTAACGATTACGATTCGATCCATAAGAAAATACCCCTTTCCTTTACATTGTTTATTTTGTAACAATATTTTACAACAAAATCTAAAGGTCTGGTGTCTGGAAGTTTTTAAAACCGTGTTAATGAAAAACTTTACGCAATAACAATCCCATGTTACTATAAAGTAAATATGGAGTATAAAGAGGTGGGGATATGAACGACCGGCAGTTACTTTCTTTTATAAAGATCGTAGAGACAGGAAGTTTTTCTAAAGCGGCAAAGGACAGTTTTATCTCAGTACCTGCCGCGGTGCAGCAGATCGATCGGCTGGAAGAAGATTTGGGATTCCGGCTGTTTTTAAGAAACAATCAGGGTGTCAGACTGACGGATCAGGGAAAGATATTTTACGATGCAGTGTTGGAAATGCAGAAGATCTATAAGACTGCGATGGGGCAGATTCAAAGAGGAGAGCAAAAGGAGATCAATATTGGTGTGGCTTTAAACCAGTGTCCGGAGTTTCTAATGAAAGGCTGCAGCGCATTCCAGAAAAAATATCCTCAGATGATCCTCCATTTAAAAGAACTGCCCTATGAGCAGCATCTGGATATGATCCGTCAGGGAAAGATCGATCTTACGATCATTGCAAAGCCAAAAGATTCCAGACTTACAGATCTTGTATATCAGGAATTTTGTATAGATACCTGTGCCTTTGGGATCAATAAAGAATCTGTTTTAGCCCGAAAAAAGAAGATCAGAAAACAGGACCTAAAAGGTGCCAGAGTCCTGTGCGGAACTTATCAATATATGGAAACATCTTTTGAGAAAATGTTAAAAGATACCGGGGCAAAGCTGCAGGAACTCCATACGGAATACAATCTGGAATCTATGGTGCAGGCGAAGTTTCAGGATTCACTGCTGGTATTTCACAGACACTGGGAGAACTGTTATTCCCATATTTTAAAAGTACTGCCTTCAGACATCATCGCCGGAAGCGTTGGCGTGGTAATGCAGAAAGGGGAAGAAAAAAGGTTAAAAGACCTGATAGAAGAGATCCAAAAAGCAGTCTGAAAGCGTGTTGAACCTTGAAAAAGGGAAATCCTTATGCTATAATCAATGATTGCATTAGACTCTTAAAGAAAATAGTACATAATTGGTACATAAAGAATACAAAGAAAGGCGAAAACCTTTGATATATCCGGGGGTTTTTGAGCAGGTAAAGTAAAAATGAAATTAGGCATTGTAGGACTTCCAAACGTAGGTAAAAGTACACTTTTTAACTCTCTGACCAAGGCTGGCGCAGAATCCGCAAACTATCCGTTCTGTACTATCGACCCAAACGTAGGTGTTGTACCGGTTCCGGATGAGCGTTTAAATAAGCTGACTGAGATGTACAACTCTGAAAAGACCACTCCTGCTGTGATCGAGTTCGTAGATATTGCAGGCCTTGTAAAGGGCGCTTCCAAGGGCGAAGGTCTGGGCAACCAGTTCTTATCCAACATACGTGAAGTAGATGCTATTGTTCATGTAGTACGCTGCTTTGATGATCCTAACGTAATCCATGTAGATGGAAGCGTAGATCCTGTAAGAGATATCGAAACCATTAACTTAGAGCTGATCTTTTCTGATATTGAGATTCTGGAGCGTCGTATTGCAAAACAGTCTAAGGGCGCTTTCAACAATAAAGACCTGGCAAAGGAAGTAGAACTGTTAAAGGCTATCAAAGCACATCTGGAAGATGGCAAGCTGGCACGCAGCTTTGAAGTAGAAGATGAGGATGACAGAGAATTTATCAATTCCCTGAACCTGCTGACCTGGAAACCAGTTATCTTTGCTGCAAACGTAGGTGAAGATGATCTGGCAGATGATGGTGCTTCCAACCACTATGTACAGGAAGTACGTGAATACGCAAAGGAAAATGGCTGCGAAGTATTCGTGATCTGTGCCGAGATCGAGCAGGAGATCGCAGAGTTAGATGATGATGAAAAGCAGATGTTCTTAGACGATCTGGGATTAAAGGAATCCGGCCTTGAGAAGCTGATCGCAGCAAGCTACCGTATTTTAGGCCTGATGAGTTACTTAACAGCAGGTCCTCAGGAATCCAGAGCATGGACCATCAAGGTAGGAACCAAGGCTCCTCAGGCAGCTGGAAAGATCCACAGCGATTTCGAGCGTGGCTTTATCCGTGCAGAAGTAGTAAGCTATGACGACCTGATGGCATGCGGAAGCATGAACGCAGCAAAGGAAAAAGGCCTGGTACGTTCTGAAGGTAAGGAATATGTAATGAAGGACGGAGATGTTGTACTGTTCCGCTTCAATGTTTAATATTTGAAAAATAACTGGTCATAAAAACAAACTGCCTGCTTTGCAGGCACTTGTTTTATATGCAGCCAGCTGTTTATACAGAAAGGAACCATATATTATGGAATTACTCACATCCACAGGTGCAGATTTAAGCTTTGTTCATCTTGGGATCACCATAGAACACTTAAGAAACAGCATCAGTATCTTTGGCTTCCGCATTGCATTTTATGGCATGATCATTGGCTGCGGCATGTTAGCAGGAATGGCAGTAGCCTTCTCTGATGCAAAAAGGCGGGGACAGGACCCGGATCTGTATATGGATTTTGCACTGTATGGAATCATATTTTCCATTATAGGCGCCAGACTCTACTATGTGATCTTTGAGTGGGATAATTATAAAAATGATCTGCTTCAGATCTTTAACCTTCGGGCTGGCGGGCTTGCTATTTACGGCGGTGTGATCGGAGCGGTATTAACACTTCTCATTTTTACAAAAGTGAGAAAACAGTCATTCTTTTCCATGGCAGACAGCGGCGTATTAGGACTGATTACAGGACAGATCATTGGCCGCTGGGGCAACTTCTTTAACTGCGAGGCATTTGGCGGATACACCGATAACCTGTTTGCCATGCGCATTAAAGAAAGTATTGTAAACCCGTCTATGATCTCAGCCGGACTGTTAGAACATGAGATCGTGGAAAATGGTGTAAAAT
>JBNMGK010000270.1:0-4069 GCA_050872205.1 Enterocloster sp. | reverse complement strand
GTAAGAAGCCATTTTTTGAAGAAAAATGAGCGGATTACGAATGTTTTTAGAATTGCGAGAGTGCAAAGCACGTAGCAATCCGGTATCAGAGGGGGAACTTGCAGGTATCCGGAAAGGAGCGCACTATGGCATTTCTTGTAAAAGACCTGGTGGACCGGCAGATCTTTGGAGGAGTAAAGCTGGTAGCAGGGGTTTTAAATGTTTCAAATCCTATTTTGTGGGTCAATGTAATGGAAATATTAGATACCCCCAGGTCCTTGAATGAAGGGGAACTGGTAGTATCTACAGGATATGGCCTGGAAGACCAGTCTCTTCATAAGGACCTGATCCATCAGCTGAAAAAAAGAGGTGTAAGCGGTCTGGCCATCCAGCCGGGGTATTACATCGACCAGATCCCGGAATACATTATAGAAGACGCCAACAAAGAAGGACTGCCGGTGCTGGAGCTGCCGGAACGGCTGTCATTTTCAGAGATCCTTCATGTGCTTATGGATCAGATCACAGAAAACAATCTTATTTCCAGAAAATTGGTCCAGGGACTGGACACACTGCGCATTGCACTTGGAAAAAAATTAAATGTCAGCGAAAAGAAACTATTTGAAAAAGAACAGCAGGTATATCTTTTTCTCATCTGCCTTACAGGAAAAAACAGCAGGGATGAGGAAAGTCTCCGTCAGGGAATGGGAAAAGTAGGCTCTTTTCTTTCTTCTATGTCAAAAACCTGTATTGGTGAGACCATGCCAGATGGAACCGGTATGTTTCTGGCGTCTTTTTCTGACGGAGAAGCATTTACAGATGCCATGTATGATTTCAGCATTTTCCTTACCTTTCTTTCAGAAAATGGAGAGATCAACTTTTATGTAGGCGCCCAGCCTTTAAAAGAAAGCAGGGAGCTGTCTGACTGTGTGAAAGAGGCCTATGATCATATCTGTTTGCTGGACCGGATCGGGGCAAAACGGGGGATCTGCACCTTTGATAACCGGCTTTTAGTGGAACTTCTTGGGACGCTTCATCAAAATGAGTATTCCATTGTACTGGGAAACCAGGCATTACAGAAACTCTTGGACCATGACCGGTATAATCACACCGGCTATGTACATACCATCCGTATCTATCTGGCCCACAACTGCAATGCCACGAAAACAGCAGAACATCTGTATATCCACCGCCATACACTGATGAAGCGGCTGCAGAATATTTCCGCTCTCTGCGGCATTAATTTTACGGATTATTACATGCGTGTATACATGTCTTTAGCTATTCTGATCCATGATTATTTTACTTATTGATCCATGCAGGTCACAAAATGTTTCAGAGGGTGAAACGAATTTTTTTACCAAAACTTTAGTAAAAAAACTTGACATCATCTAAAAACTGGTGTATCATTCGACACATCAAAAATAAATAAGCAAACGGAGCCGAAAAGGCATAGATGATTTCAAAGAGGAAATTCAGAACAATAGTCTGAGTTTCCTCTTTCTTATTTTGAAAGTGTTGTCAAGTTGCATAAAGGCTCTGGGCAAGGAGGAAATGATTATGAAAAAAGGTTATGTGTATGCAATGATGGCTGCAGTTGCAGCAATGACAGTTTCCGGGTGTTCTTCCTCTTCTTCCGCACCGGCTTCTACAGCAGCGGAAAGCAAAACTGAAGCAGCAGCTTCTTCTGAAAGCGGAAGCAGCGAAGCAGCATCGGATGTAACAGCAGCAGTTGATACTATTAAATTTGGTCTGGTAGCTCCTCTTTCCGGTGATAACGGTGCTTATGGTACCAAGCAGGAAAAAGGTTATGAGCTGGCAATGGAAGAGATCAACGCAGCTGGCGGTGTGTTAGGAGCCAAGTTAGAGCTGGAAACCTACGATGACGGCGGTGATGCTTCTACAGCAGCCAACGGAGCACAGAAGTTTGCAGATGATGACTCCATTCTGGCAATCGGCGGTTCCTGTCTTACCTCCTGTACAGCAGCAATGCTTCCTATTACAGGTGATGCAGAGATGCCTCAGTTAGTAGTAAGCTCCAGTGCAAAATCCTTAACAGGTATCAGCGATTATTTCTTCCGTATGGCGGTTCAGGATGCAGCAGTTGGTCCTCAGATCGCAAACCAGTTTACAAAAATGGGCAAGACCAAAGCAGTTACCCTTTACTGCAACAACGATTACGGCTCTGGTTTAAAGGACAGCTTCAACGCACAGTTTGAAGCAAACGGCGGACAGGTTCTTGACTCTGTACCTTATCAGGCAACTGACCAGGATTTCGCAGCTATCCTTACTACTGTAAAGAGCCTTGATCCTGACTGTATCGCTCTTTGCGGAACTACAACAGACGGCGCACTGATCATCAGGCAGGCAAGACAGATGGGAATTGAAGCACCGATCATGGGACAGCCTGGACTTTACAGCCAGAATGTGATCGACATTGCAGGAGATGCTTCTGAAGGCCTTCTTTGCAGCGGTGTATTCGTAGCAGCAGGCGCAGATGAAAAGGGACAGGAATTCGTAACCAAGTACGGTGATAAGTACAACGGTGAGGTTCCGGACGGATTTGCAGCATTAGCTTATGACCAGATGTATGTACTGGCAGATGCAGCAGAAAGAGCTATGAAGGAAAACGGCGGTGAACTTTCCAGAAAGACTCTTGCAGAAGCATTAAAGGCAACTGAATATGAAGGCGTTACCGGTACAGTTACCTTTGATGACAACGGTGACTGGGTAAGAGATTACCTGACACTGACTGTAAAAGATGGAAAGTATGTATTATATGAGGAATAAACAGCCCGGAAAACAGAAAATTCTGAACAGAAAGCGGATATGTGGTTGAAAAGTGGTTGAAAAACGGCATATCCGCAGATCAAAACAGTACAGGTGGTGACGATATGTTGGTATTTTTGCAGCAGGTTATAAATGGTCTGGCACAGGGAGGCATCTACTCCCTGATCGCCATAGGCTGGACAACGGTATTTGGAATTGTAGGAGTCATTAACTGGACCCACGGTGAGATCTATATGCTGGGTGCATATACAGGTTATTTTGTAACAACTTATCTGGGACTTCCATTGGTTCCGGCTCTTCTCATTTCCATGGCAGCCGGAGCACTGATCGCAATGGCAGTAGACCAGTTTGGCTATAAGCCATTAAGAAAGAAAGGGGTTCTGGCAGCAACCGGATTTATTACCGCTTTAGGTATTTCCACGATCCTGCGCTATACTGCCAACGCTGTATTTACAGTTAACCCCAAAGCTTATCCACAGCTGGTAGACCAGAAACTGATCACCATCTGTACGATTTCAGGTCAGCCCCTTACCATCAGTTCCCTTCACTTATATATCCTTATTGGAACGATTATTATCATGGTATGTCTGGAGCTGTTTATCAAGCATACTCTTACAGGAAAGGCTATGTTAGCTGCTTCTCAGGATATGCAGACCTTAGGCCTTATGGGTGTTAATGCAGAAAAGCTGATCAAGGTTACCTTTGCTATCAGCGGTGCCCTTGGAGCAGCAGCCGGTTTCTTTATCGGTACGATTTACGCTATTAACCCAACCATGGGTGCTCTGGCAGGTCTTAAAGGCTGGTCCTGTGCCATCCTTGGAGGTATCGGAAGCATCACTGGATCCCTGGTAGGCGGTATTATTCTTGGAATTGTAGAAAACCTGACAGCAGGCTTTATTTCCACTGGTTATAAGGATGCCATTGGATTTGCGGTAATGATCCTGGTACTTCTCATTAAGCCTTCAGGACTTATGGGATACAAATTTGAAGAGAAAGTTTAAGGAGGCAGCATATGAAGAAAGAACGTTTTTTCGGAAAAAACGGACAGACTGCCTTCCTTGGAGCAGCAGTTCTGGTTTTACTGATCTGTTATATTGACAAATTCCATGGCGGAAGTGCCTGGATCCCTACTTATTTCCAGCATGTGGCAGTTAACTGCCTGATCGCAGCCATTCTGGCATTAGGATTAAATTTTGTATCCGGCTATTTAGGCCAGACTTCCTTAGGCCATGCAGCATTTTATGGCATTGGCGCCTATACAACAGCTGTATTATTAAAATATACCAACATCAGTTTCTGGATC
>JBNMGK010000260.1:0-4206 GCA_050872205.1 Enterocloster sp. | reverse complement strand
TCCCGTACTTCGCTCCAGCTGCGTATCTGCTCTCCAATAGCCTGTATCTTATCTTCTTCCGTTCCCTCATCAAAAAATACGGAAATACCTACTGTCTCTTCCGCAGTCCTTGCTCCATGCTGCACATTGGCCACCATGGAAAAAAACAGACAAAATAAAAAAATACATGCAGAAATGGTTGCCACAGACGCCAGGGAAAACCATATATTCCTGCATATATTAATAACGCCCTGTTTCAGGCAATATAAAAATGTACTCATTTACTCCTATGCCTTTCCGGCGGTTCCAGGCTTTTTCTAGCCTCTGGACCCGCCCTCATCTCTGATGACTTCCCCCCGGTCCATGGTAATCACCCTTTTATTCATCTCAGCTACCATTTCCTGGCTGTGGGTCACTACAATAACAGTAGTTCCCCTCTGATTGATCTGATCCAAAAGGTTCATGATCTCATGGGTATTAAAGCTGTCCAGGTTTCCTGTAGGCTCATCTGCTAAAAGCACCTCCGGCTTATTGATCAGAGCTCTTGCAATTGCCACTCTCTGCTGCTCACCACCTGACAGCTGTCCCGGGTATGCCTTATATTTAGAAGAAAGACCTACCAGGCGCAGCATCTGTGGAACTGTCTCGCGAATGATCCTTGGTGAAACGCCGATGACTCTCTGGGCAAAGGCCACATTTTCAAATACAGTCCGGTCTTTTAAAAGACGGAAATCCTGAAAGACAACACCTAACTTTCTCCTGTATTTTGGAACGTATCTGCGGGGCATCTTTCCCAGATCCATATCATTGACCACAATACGTCCCTTAGTAGGATCAAGCTCCTTCATCAGGAGCTTGATCAATGTACTTTTTCCGGAACCGCTGCGGCCTGTGATAAACACGAATTCCCCATCCTCAATAGTTAAAGACAGGTCACGGATGGCCTTGCTGCCGGTTCCGTAAGATTTACTTACATGACTTAATTCTATCATTTTCTAATTTTCTCTAACTTTCCTCTTATGGACCAAAGCCATTTATCATTAGTAATCAAGGCTCTCCATATACTTCATGTACTTGGCAACCATAAGGGCGATCTTAAAGGTGATAGCGTCCTCAAAGACACGAAGGTCAAGACCTGTACTCTTCTGCAGCTTGTCCAGACGGTAAACCAGAGTATTTCTGTGGATATACAGCTGTCTGGAGGTCTCAGATACGTTTAAGCTGTTCTCAAAGAACTTGTTGATGGTAGTTAAAGTCTCTTCATCGAACTCATCTGGAGATTTGCCATCAAATACTTCCCGGATAAACATCTTGCACAGCGGGATAGGCAGCTGATAGATCAGACGGCCGATACCTAAGTTGCTGTATGCGATCACGTTCTTGCTTGCATAGAAGATCTTGCCTACGTCTAAAGCCATCTTTGCCTCTTTGTAAGAACGGGAAACTTCTTTAATATCATTGATCACAGTACCATAAGCCACACGAACTTTGGTCATAGCCTCTGTATTTAACATGTCTAAGATCATGTTTGCAGTCTTGTCCAGTTCAGAATAGGACTCGCCCTGACGTACTTCTTTTACAAGGATAATGTTCTTCTCATCTACAGCTGTGATGAAATCCTTTGTCTTGGAAGCAAACAGGCTGCGCACAGTTTCTAATGCATTTACATCTTTTTCATTGTGAGTCTCGATAATGTATACAACACGCTTTACATCTGTATCAATGTGCAGCTTCTTTGCACGATTGTAGATATCAACTAACAGCAGGTTGTCAAGAAGCAGGTTCTTGATAAAGTTATCCTTATCAAAACGCTCTTTGTAAGCGACTAACAGGTTCTGGATCTGGAACGCTGCCAGCTTTCCTACCATATATACGTCATCGCTGGCACCCTTTGCCAGTAAGATGTACTCTAACTGATGCTCGTCAAATACCTTAAAAAACTGGTATCCCTGGATCACCTGGCTGTCTGCCGGTGAATCTACAAATGCCAGAATAGAGCTTTCAGACTCTTCTGCATCTGTAAAAGTAGATGCCAGTACCTTTCCTTCTGTGTCACATATTCCTAAATCGATTCTTGTAATTCCCTTTAATCCATCTAATGTGGTCTGAAGTATCTGATTTGAGATCATTCCACTCTCTCCTTTTCGTCTTATTGAAAATTTATGAACATTGCCATGAAAATCCATGGTGGAGTTACTGTTTTCCCTATTTTCATATTTTAATGCAAAATAACAAAAAAAGCAAGAGAGTTATAAACTCTCCTGCTTAATTTTACTGTCGTTTTTGACAGAGGTTTTTCATTATTTTCTCTGATATTCGTTATTATTAGTTAATGATAACAGCCTCTGTTTCTTTGTCAAAGATATGAACCTTGTCCAGATCCATAGCCAGTTTTACAGTATCGCCAGGTCTTGCAGTGGTACGTGGGTTAACCTTTGCTGTAAAGTTAGCATCGTCAATATCAAAGTACAGAAGTACTTCAGAACCTAACATTTCATATACACGGATCTCTACCTGGAAGGTGCTCTTTGGATTTGCTGCCAGGAATGCTTCTTCGTCATGAAGATCTTCTGGACGGATACCAAGAGTAACTACCTTGCCTACATAACCAGCGTCTTCCAGAGCTTTTCCCTTTGCCTGAGGAAGAGTTAATGTATGTCCGCCGAATGCCAGTGTTACATCTGCGCCATCTTTTGCTACCTGAGCATCGATCATGTTCATCTGAGGTGCTCCAATGAATCCTGCAACGAACTTGTTGCATGGCTTATCATACAGGTTCTGTGGGCTGTCTACCTGCTGTACCACGCCGTCCTTCATAACAACGATTCTGGTACCCAGTGTCATAGCCTCGGTCTGGTCATGTG
This sequence comes from Enterocloster sp., assembly GCA_050872205.1. Taxonomy (GTDB): domain Bacteria; phylum Bacillota; class Clostridia; order Lachnospirales; family Lachnospiraceae; genus Enterocloster. Next base: position 1,363 of record JBNMGK010000260.1, on the reverse strand, counting down.
TAACGTAGATAATGGTTGTTTCCAGTCTCTGATGTAATTTGGAGATCTCAACACGCATCTGGCCTCTTAACTTTGCATCCAGGTTTGACAGAGGCTCGTCCATAAGGAATACCTTTGGGCTGCGGACAATAGCACGTCCCATAGCAACTCGCTGTCTCTGACCACCGGATAATGCCTTTGGCTTACGGTCTAACAGATGCTCCAGATCCAGGATCTTAGCTGCGTCATGTACCTTCTTGTCGATCTCATCCTTTGGAGTCTTTCTTAACTTTAAGCCGAATGCCATATTGTCATATACAGACATATGTGGATACAGAGCGTAGTTCTGGAATACCATTGCAATATCTCTGTCCTTTGGCTCTACGTCATTTACCAGTTTTCCGTCGATATACAGTTCACCGGAAGAGATATCCTCCAGACCTGCGATCATACGAAGAGTAGTTGACTTTCCACATCCTGAAGGGCCTACGAAGATGATGAATTCCTTGTCAGCGATCTCCAGGTTGAAGTCCTTAACTGCCACAAATCCGTTAGGATATTTCTTGGTTACATTCTTCAGTGATAAACTAGCCATTACATTTTCCTCCTGTTAAATAGATACCCCTCCGTCTTCTGGTCTCCCATTTTGGGAAGGATTTATAACTCTTTTTTTAACTGTCTCTATCATACAGGAAAGCAAATTTTTATTCCATACTGTAAATCCACAAAATCCAAATTTGTTATTTAGCTAAAATGTATATTCAATTCAAAAAGTGCTGTATCTGTCAAATATTTCCTTCATTTTCTCAAAAAGTTTGGTTATTATGTTAGCTGGTTTTTATCCTCAATGAACCCCTCCCCAAAAACTTCACGGGCGTCACTGACGATAAAAAATGCCTTTGGATCGTATTCTGATACGATTTCTTTGATTTCTACGATCTCTTTTCTGGAAACAACGCAAAAAAGCATATTTTTTGTCTCCTCTGAGTACATTCCTTTTACAGAAAGGCCGGTCACGCCTCTTCCCATACGGGTCATAATGGCATCAGAAATTTTTTTATACTGACCAGAAATAATATAGACCTGTTTGGAAAATTTCATACCTTCAATCAGACCATCTGCTACTTTTCCCATGCAGAAAATAGCGATCAGGGCATACAGGGCCGGACGGATGCCAAATACCGTAGCACCGGCAACAACAATGATGCCGTCTAACATCTGCATGATCTGGGCTACAGAATAATGAGGAAATTTTGCCCGGATCAGCGCTGCCAGCATATCTGTACCACCAGTGGTACAGCCGCCTGCCAGCACAAGGCCTGTACCAATACCTGTGATAATGCCGCCGAAAAGAGCCGACAACAACAGGTCATCTTCTATATAC
>JBNMGK010000025.1:0-17026 GCA_050872205.1 Enterocloster sp. | reverse complement strand
TTTTCCTCTTTTAACAGGTTCAGCACCTCTTTCAGCTCTTCTTCCGATCCGGGGCTGATATAAACAGCAGCCGGTCCTCCAATGCGGAAAGTGGTATGGCGTTTCATAGGCTCCATAAAGCGGAAGCTTCCTCTTTCTGAAGTCATTATTTCCTTCAGCTTCTCTTCCAGCTTTTCACAAAACTCTGACATGGGGTCTTATTCCTCTCTTACTCGTTTACTCTTTTTACTGCCTATTTTGAAGGGGACATTCCCTTTAAATTAGCCTGTACGCGGTTGTACAGCTCCTGGGCTGCATTGTATCCCATCTTTTTCTGACGGTAGTTAACTGCTGCAGACTCTACGATAATAGCAAGGTTACGTCCCGGACGGATAGGGATGGTATGGCAGACTACCTTATTGCCTAAAAATTCTGTATACTGGTCTTCCAGTCCCAGCCGATCGTATTCTTTATCCTTATTCCAGTCCTCTAATTTAATGACCATATCAATAGACTGGGTATCCTTAACGCTTTCAACACCATACAGTGTTTTTACATCAATAATACCAATACCACGCAGCTCGATAAAATGTCTGGTGATATCCGGTGCGCTTCCGATCAGCGTATCATCACTGACCTTGCGGATCTCTACTACGTCATCTGTAACAAGACGATGTCCACGCTTGATCAGCTCCAGAGCTGCCTCGCTTTTACCAATTCCGCTCTCGCCCATGATCAGCACACCTTCACCAAATACATCAAGAAGCACGCCGTGAATACTGATACATGGAGCCAGTTTTACATTTAACCAGCGGATCACCTCTGCCATCAGGGAAGAAGTGGTCTTATCTGATACCAGACATGGAACGCCGTAGTAATTGCAGTACTCAAGGAGATCATCATCCGGCTCCTGGCTTCTGCTGAATACCAGACATGGGATCTGGCTGGAAGTAAGCTTATCAAACATCTGGCGCTTTACATCACGCTCCATAGTCTTAATATATGCCTGCTCTACATATCCAATGATCTGCACACGTTCTCTGTCAAAATGATCAAAAAATCCAGTCAGCTGCAGTGCCGGACGGTTTACATCCGGGTGAGTCAGCACGATCTTGTCTGTATCGATCTGCGGTGTAGAATTGCGCAGGTTCATTTTCTCGATCAGCTCTGTAATAGTTACTCCATGCATAATGGTTCCCCCTTACGATCTTGATGTTCTTTTAAAATCTTTCTGTACTTGATTTTTCCTAATATTTCCCAATTTTTTTCCAATATCCACCGATTATTTATCCTTATACTATCACATTTTGATGTTATTGTCATGTATTTTCGTTCCCGGCAGTTTTGCCCATTTCATCCCCCTGGACAGTTTCTGGCTTGTGAAAGAACAGGTAAACTGCTTCTGCTGCCTTCCGATTCATCTGAGGCACCTGCTCTAACTCTTCTTCACTGGCATTTCTTATGGCGTCAATATCTTTAAAATAACGCATCAGTGCCTTTCTTCTGGCCGGTCCGATCCCTTCAATATCGTCTAAAATAGATTTTACCTGATCTTTTCCACGCAGACTTCTGTGGTATTCAATGGCAAAACGGTGGGCCTCATCCTGGATACGTGTGATCAGGCGGAAGCCTTCGCTGTGACGGTCAATGGGGATCTCTATGTTATTATAATACAGTCCTCTGGTTCTGTGATTATCATCCTTTACCATACCGCACACAGGAATGGAAAGCCCCAGACGGTCAAGGACTGCCAGGGCAATATTTACCTGTCCACGTCCGCCGTCCATCATGATCAGGTCCGGGAAGCGGGTAAAGCTTCCATATGAAATGTCTTTTCCTTCTTCCCGCAGCTCTTTACTTTCCTGTATTCCGTGGGAAAACCGGCGTGTAAGCACCTCTTCCATGGAGGCGTAATCGTTTGGTCCCTGGACTGTACGGATCTTAAATTTGCGGTAATCGCTGCGTTTTGGCTTTCCGTCTTCATACACCACCATAGAACCTACAGACTCCACACCGCTGGTATTGGAAATATCGTACGCTTCCACCCTGCGGATGCCTTCGATGCCGATCCACTGTCCTACCTGGTTGATCGCCCCAATGGTACGCAGTTCTTCCCGTTTTACCTTTTCTCTGTCCTGGGTCAGGATCAGATCTGCATTTCTGGCTGCCAGTTCTACCAGACGCTCTTTTTCTCCCTTTTTCGGCACAACGATCTTTACCTTCTGGCCCTTTTTCTGGGACAGCCACTGACAGATGATCTCCTCCTCTTCAATAGGATACTGAAGCCACACTTCTCTTGGTATAAATGGGGTTCCGGCATAAAACTGTTTTACAAAGCCGTCTAATATCTCCCCTCTGCTTTCTGCCATTCCCGCCTGGATATGGAAATGGTCCCTTCCGATCATCTTTCCTTCCCGGATAAAGAATACCTGGACTACCACATCTTCCATGTCTCTTGCCATGGCAACAATATCACGGTCTTCCCGTCCGCTGCTGGTGATCTTCTGCTTCTGGGCCACCTGTTTTACACTGTTTAACAGCTCCCGGTACTCAATGGCTTTTTCAAATTCCATTTTTTCAGAAGCATCATACATTTTATCTTCCAGAGATTTTAATAAGGGCTCATAATGGCCCCCCAAAAAGTCCATTGCCCCTTTAAAGGACTCCTGGTACTCTTCTTTGGAAATATAGCCCTGGCAGGGAGCATCACACTGGTGGATGTGATAATTTAAACATGGCCGCTCTTTTCCTGTATCCTTTGGCAGACTGCGGTTACAGGTACGGATGCGGTACAGCTTGTGGATCAGTTCAAGACTGTCTTTTACAGCTCCCGCGCTGGTATAGGGGCCAAAATAACGGCTTCTGCCGTCCTTTTTCATGTCTCTTGAAAACAAGAGCCTTGGAAAATCTTCCCAGACAGTGGCTTTAATATAAGGATAGGTCTTGTCATCCTTTAACATGGTATTATACCGTGGGCGGTGCTCCTTGATCAGATTGCACTCTAAGACCAACGCCTCTAACTCGGAGTCTGTCAGGATATATTCAAACCATGCAATATGGGATACCATCTGCTGGATCTTGGCTGTTTTATTACGGCTGCTCTGAAAATACTGGCGCACACGGTTCTTTAAGCTGATGGCTTTTCCTACATAGATGATCTCATCCCTGTGGTTGTGCATCAGGTACACGCCGGGACTTGCAGGCAGTTTTTTTAATTCCTCTTCCAGATCAAAAAACATTTTTTACCTCAATCTTCCTCCGTCATAACGGCGCAGCAGCTGTATATGGCGGCGCAGGTCTGAAACCTGTTCCATTTTCGTCTTTCCTGTCTCCGGCTGTAGATCTAAGGACAGGAAAATGCAGTCTAATTCTTTCTGGGTCACATGGCCTTCCATCTGTTTTAATACTGCTAACTGGTCCTCAAGGCGGTCAGCATCTAAAAAACGCTCCAGCCATTCATGTCCCATAGGCTCCTCTTCCGGCTCCGGCCGGCCATATCCTGCAGTTGCAGCTGATCCATTTCCATTTTCCCCCAATTCATCCATCTGTCCCGGAAATACCTGTTCAAAGCGGTACTCCTGGGCTGCATCCGGATATTTTTCCCGGTCTACAGGGCTTATGAACATTTCCAACGGTCTTACATATACCTGGTAATCCCCATAAAGTGCCTGATAGACTACCATTTTCTCTCCTGTTTCTGAATGGGTGGCCACTGCAATGACCTGATATAATTTATTCTTAAAATGCCTGTAAAAGGTTCCAGGCTGTGGGATCCTGTTCATATTTCACACCTCAATCGTACATATGTTTCTTTCACAGTATAGCACATGTTTTATAGAATGTAAAAGGCGCTTCTTTCAGATACATGGCAGCAAAAAGGCCGCAGCATTTCTGCCACGGCCAGTTCTAACCTGATTTATAGCATATTTATAACATAAATTTTTATTTACCTGCCAACGCAGATAAACCTCATCCTACGCTTCAGCCAGATGCTTCTTTAAAGTCTCTCTTACAGCGCCCTTTCCAGCAATCAGCTCTGTGAAGATGCTTTCTACATATTCGCCAAGACCAGCCTCATATAAGTCTACGCCAAAGATCTTTGCATTGCTTAAGATTGGAGCTAATACTGCGTGTACATCACAGGACTCTCCTACCTTTACACCTGCCAGCTTGCCAGCCAGTTCCTCATACATTGGATCCGGGCTTACGGTAAATGCATTCAGCTCATCATCTACGCCTAACAGGTAACGGCACCAGCCAGCCTGTACCATTGGGATGAATTTTAAGGACTTTACATCCAGTTCAGCACTTGCCAGGTATTCCTTAATGGTCTCACCAAAACGGATAGACAGCTTCTGGGAGGTATCGCAGGCAATTCTCTGTGGGGTGTCAGGCATAAATGGGTTTGGTACACGGATCTGAAGTACTTCATCAATAAACTTCTTTGGAGAAAGGATACCAGGATCTGTAACAACAGGAAGTCCCTCTTTGTATCCAATGATCTCAACCAGTTTAACAAGGTCAGCATCCTTCATTTCATCGCTGATCTTGGTATAGCCTAACAGGCAGCCATATACAGCCAGTGCAGTGTGAAGAGGATTTAAGCAGGTGCAAACCTTCATGCGCTCTACCTTTTCTACAGTCTCTCTGGATGTGAACATAACACCTGCATTCTCTAATGCCGGGCGGCCGTTTGGAAATGCATTTTCAATTACAAGATACTGAGCCTCTTCTGCATTTACAAAAGGTGCTACATAGGTGTTCTTGCTGGTAACGATGCTCTCTGTATCAGTAAATCCACAGTCTTCCAGCATTTTCTTTACGCTTGCGTCCGGACGTGGGGTGATCTTGTCGATCATGCTCCATGGGAAGGAAACCTTTGCAGGATTCTCAATGTACTCTAAGAAGCCCTTTTCAGCCTTTCCGTTCTCTGTCCATGCCTTTGCATAGGCATCTACTGCTGCAAACAGCTTGTCTCCATTGTGGGAGCAGTTATCCATACTTACCAGTGCCAGTGGTGCTGCGCCCTGGGTATATCTCCAGTAGCATAATGCTGCCAGCTTGCCAATGTAGCTGTCTGCATTTTCAGGACCTGCCTCAAAATCAGCTTTTACATCAGCACGGAAGGATCCGTCAGGAGAAGTAATGCTGTAGCCCTTTTCTGTAATGGTAAAGCTTACCATCTGAAGAGTATCGCTTGCGAAGATCTCTTTTAAACGTCCCCAGTCCTCTGTGTCATGACGGTCTACAGTCAGTGACTCTGCAAGGCTTCCGATCACGGTCTTTTCAATGGTTCCGTTTGCCTTTAAGGTAACTAAAAGGCTTAAGTCATCCTGTGGACGGTATGCTTTTTTAATGATCTCATAGTCATAACCTTCTGCTACGATGATACCGGTCTTTTCAATTCCTTCATTTAACAGCTTCTGCTGTAAAGCTGCCGGGAATGCACGGAAAATGTTTCCTGCACCAAAATGTACCCACTGTGGAGTCTTCCTGGTGGCTTCCTTCATAGCCTGACGGTCAAACTGCGGAAGTTTAATTTCAGCCTTCTCCCACTGTTCTTTGTTTTTCAGTTCATTGTCCAGTAAACGCATAATGATCTCCTCCTGTTTGTGATCTAATACACTAATATATTACTATCTGGAATTTATTCTAGCATACTTCCTACGAGAAATCCATATAAGATTTTGTTAATCTCATTGCAAAAGTTGCGGTTTCTGTATAGACATGGGCATCGGGGTGTTCTTGCCCCCAGCACAGTTGCCTGCGACAAGCTTTCCCAGCAGGCATCCACACAAAAAAAGAGCCGCATCGCGACTCAGTGGTGGGTATTGACCCTTCTTATTTTACTGTCATAGTCTGAACGGTCTGACCATTCTCTGTGGCCTTGTCCTGTGCATTGGCTGCCGCTGCATTTACAAGGATCAGCGCAGCTGCCAGGGCCACCCAGGCAAAACTACCTAAAACTTTTCTTAATTTCATGGTACTCTTCCTCCGACTCCCCATTATACATAACTTTTACAAAAATGCAAGAGCGGGGATTTTAAAATATTACCGTTTTTTCATTATTTTTTCATTTTTTGTATAAATAGGCGGGGAATTTCCCATTTTCCTGCGTTTATTAATATATAGGGAACACAAAAACATATTAAAAAGCAAATGAGGAATATTTTTATGATCACATACCAGCCATTCTGGGAGACATTAAAAAGCAGTGGCGAGTCCACCTACTCCCTGATCCACGACTACTCTATTTCAAGTGCTACCATTAACCGGCTTCGACAGGACCGGCCCGTCAGCACCAGTACCATCAATGACCTGTGTATTATCTTAAACTGTACCCCGGGAGATATTCTGGCCTTTACACCGCCAGCCCCGGAGCAGAAAATATATGATGTATCTGCCAAACGCAGACCTATGTCCCGGGAATAATTCTCAATCCCACTATGGAATTGCCCTTTCTGCTGTGCTATACTGAAAAGGCAGTGTTTTTCCGGTCTCAGGTTCCAAACCTGTCTTATCTGCCGGAAGACCAGAAGGAGGATAAACATGCAGAAAGTGCAGAAAATAGGAAGAAATGATCCCTGCTGGTGCGGCAGCGGTCATAAATATAAAGATTGTCACCTGGATTTTGACGTAAAGCTGTCAGAATACCGCCGCAAAGGCTCTAAGGTTCCCACCCATGCCATGATCAAAAATCCAAAACAGATCGAAGCCATCCGGGAAAGCGCAAAGATCAATGTGGCAGTCTTAGACTACGTGGCAGAGCATATCCATGCCGGTATCTCTACTGAACAGATCGACCTTTGGGTCTATGAGCAGACCACACACAGAGGTGGTATCCCGGCTCCATTAAACTACGAAGGCTTTCCAAAGAGTGTATGCACCTCTGTAAACGACCAGGTATGCCATGGTATCCCTTCAGCTGATGTGATTTTAAAGGACGGCGATATCATCAATGTAGACGTTTCTACTATTTATAATGGATATTTTTCTGACTCTTCCAGAATGTTCTGTATCGGTGAGGTTTCTCCTGAAAAGAAACGTCTGGTAGACGTAACAAAACAGGCCATTGAAGAAGGTTTAAAGCAGGTAAGGCCATGGGGCCACTTAGGCGATATGGGCCAGGCGATCCACGATTACGCTACTGCAAACGGTTATACCGTTGTCCGTGAGATCGGCGGTCACGGTGTGGGACTGGAATTCCATGAAGATCCATGGGTAAGCTTCGTTTCCAAAAAGGGAACTGAGATGCTTATGGTTCCAGGTATGATCTTCACCATCGAGCCTATGATCAATATGGGAAAAGAAGATATTTTCGTTGATGCGGAAAATGACTGGACTGTCTATACAGATGACGGTATGCCTTCCGCCCAATGGGAGATCCAGGTTCTGATCACAGAAGACGGATACGAGATCTTGTCCTGGTAGGAAGATATGGATAAGATACACAAAAACTCCCGGCCCTGAAAAACCTTGTGATCAAGGTTTTTCCCGAAACCGGGAGTTTCTTAATTTTATTTCAAACTATTTTAAATCCCCTTGCTGTTTAACCGTCAGCCACGTTTATACTCAAAACCTTTCATTTCAGATATCCGGATCTTTCCCCTGCAGTCTCCTGCGAAAACAGCATTCCCTTTTCTGCCGTATACCCGGGTGGTAAACACCTGACTGCCTTCATTAACAAAAATTTCCAGAGATGTTGTATCTGCAAACAGCGTAATATCTGTCAGTTCATCTGCCTGTACTTTTCGGATGGCTCTGCCGCTTCCACACTCTCCCATATCCAATGTGAGAACCTTATCTTCATAGGTCATTTTTACAGAATCACTGATATTAAATTCCAGATTTTTACAATTTTCCAGTTTCAACTGTACTTTAGTGCATTTTGGCAGTTCTGTACTTATAACCTGTTTTGCTGTTTCTTTATTAAAAAACCTTTCATTGCAGCAAAGGACTTCCAACTCCTTTAATGGCTCCTGGTACAGCTTTCCATCCCTTACATGGAGCTGTCTCGGTATGGTCAGAGCATGCTGCCAGCCTTTTTCTACCGTAGGATTTGTGTAGTCGGCATCTGGTATACCCATCCAGCCAATAAAGATCCGTCTCCCCTGCTGATCTTCAAACGTCTGTGGGGCATAGAGATCAAAGCCTCTGTCTACCATCTGTATCTTATCTGTAGATTTTAATACCCAGGTTCCTGGTTTAAAGTCATAGTCCAATGGGATAAAGACACACTGATGTACGTTCCAGTAATCATATCCCTTCTTTTCTACTCCCTGAGGACAGCAGATCATACATAACTGGCCGTCCAGTTCAAAAAGATCCGGGCATTCCCACATATAGCCGAAGGCTTCTTTTGTGGTGATCCGTCCATGATACTTCCAATCTGTCAGATCATCGGATCGGTATACCAGTACCAGGCCCTTACTATCTCTGTCCCTTGCTCCCAGAACCATATAGTAACCGTCTTCCCGTTTGATGATCTTAGGATCCCTTACATGGGCACTGATGTCTGTTGGATAGTCACTGTTAGTCATCAGACGCTTCTTCTCAGAAAAATGCATACCGTCTTCACTGGTAACATACATGGTGTTGCTGACTCTTCCGCTGTTGATGTAATCATAATCCGGGCGGTCAAATAATTTTACATTTCCTGTATAGAAGAAATTGATCTTCCCGTCCTCGCAGAAGGCAGAACCTGAATATACACCATGGGCGTCTTCATCGCTGTCTGGAAACAGCACCGGCTCACACTGCTCATAGGTGACAAAATCCTTTGTTTTATAATGTCCCCAAAGCTTTAACTCTCCTGTAGGCTCAAAGGGGGTATACTGATAATAAATATGGTATTCTCCCTTAAACTGGCAGAGGCCATTAGGATCATTCATCCAACCGGTCTCCGGCATCAGATGAAATTTCAGCCGGTCCGGATCTGCTGCTACCTGTTTTCTGTATGCTTCATTTTCCTCATACCATATTTCATAGTCCTTTTGGAATACTTTTTCGTATTTTTTCAAAAGATTGCCTCCTGATGTGTCAACTGCATACTTTCCACATTGACACGTTCTGTCACTGCCTTACTTTCTTGTTACTTTTACTGCCACTGTATTCTCATCTGCATTTTCGCTGGAAAGTGGAGTAATATCCAGGTTCACTGCTTCCGGAAAGATCATCATAGTCTGTGGATTTAAGCCTTTTTCACGGATAAAGTCCAGATCTGCTTTTAAAAGCTTATCTCCTTTCTTTACAGCATCTCCCTGAGCCACAAATGCCTCAAAACCTTCGCCTTCTAACTGCACTGTGTTAATACCTGCATGAATAAGAAGCTCCACACCATCAGCGGACTTAATACCTACCGCATGTTTGGTAGGGAATAATAAGGATACCGTACCATCACATGGTGCATAAACTGTGCCGTCTACGGGATCCACTGCAATGCCGTCGCCTAACATTTTAGACGCAAACATTTCATCGGCAGACTCTGTTACAGGAAGGACTTTGCCTTTCATGGGGGATGCGAAGATAAGTTCCTGTGTTTCCTGTGCTGCTCCTGTGGTTTCTTCTGGTTTTGTCACAGTTGCATCTGTCTTCTTGGCTGCTTCTGTGATTTCTTTTGTTTCTGTTACAGTTGCTTTCTCTGCATTTACAGCCTTATCATCTGCTCCTGCAGTCACTGCATCCTTCTCAATTCCCATTTTTTTCCAAAATACAACAGTCAGGCCAAAGGATACTGCCATAGAAAGCACCAGACCGATTGCAAAGTGACCATAATCTTCCGGCTTCATGGAGATAAATCCTGGAAGTCCTGCTGCTCCCAGTGCCTGTGCTAATGTTTTAGTCCATGCAAGATAAGCACTTCCTACGCCAGAACCAATGATCGCTGCATAAAATGGATATTTCAGTTTTAAGGTCACACCAAACATAGCCGGTTCTGTGATACCTAACAGTGCAGATACGCCAGATGCGGAACAAATGGACTTTAATTTATCGTTTTTGGTAAGCATAAGCACTGCCAGAACAGCTGCGCCCTGAGCTACATTGTTCATACTTGCTGTGGAGAAAATAAAGCTTCCGCCTGTGTGAACACTGTCAGCCAGCAGCTGAGTCTCAATAGCAATAAAGCTGTGATGCATACCTGTCATAGTGATGGGTGCATAAGTAAGACCAAAGATCGCGCCGCCTACAAAACCAAGAGAATTATAAAGCCATGTAATACCTGCTGCCAGAAGATTTCCTGCCTCTCTTAATACAGGTCCTACAAAGATAAATGTAAGGAAAGAGGTGATCAGGATAGAAAGTAACGGTGTTGTCAGATTATCCAGCCAGGAAGGTGTCACCTTACGCAGGCGCTTTTCAATATTGGCAATGATCCATGAAACTGCCAATACAGGAAGAACCGTTCCCTGATAACCAATGGCTGCTACATTTAATCCCAGGATATTCCATACAGGCGGATCTGCAATACCGATCTGGTATGCATTTAAAAGATCCGGATGTACCATGATCATACCCATAGCTGCGCCTAAGAAAGCATTTCCGCCAAATTTCTTTGTTGCGCTGAAGCCTATGAGAACAGGCAAAAATGTAAATGGCGCGCTTGCAAAGGTATTTACTGCTGTAGCCAGACCTGCCCACTGAGGATAAAGCTCAATGACACTGCTTCCATTTATTAAAGGGGATGTCAGCACGTTGTTAAGGCCCATTAAAAGACCACCTGCAACGATTGCCGGAATGATTGGAACGAAAATGTCACTGAGCATTTTGATAAAGCGCTGAATGGCATTGCAACTCTTCTCTTCTTTTTCATCTGTAATCTGCTCTTCCAATGTGCCTAACTGCTTCTGAACCTCTGCACACACCAGATTTACAGTACCGGAACCAAAAATAATCTGAAACTGGGACTGTGTAAGGAATACTCCCTTTACACCTTCCAAATCACTTAAAGCTTCTTCATTTCTTAAGGAATTGTCACGAAGCTGAAAACGAAGTCTGGTAGCACAATGCGCTACTGACTTGATGTTCTTTTTACCACCCACATACTGAATTACCTGTTCTGCGATTTTTGCGTAATCCATTTCTTACCTTCCCTTTCTTTTTGATGTACTCCCGGATTCTACCAAACTCTGTTGTATTGCCTCTATTGTAACTATCTCCCCTGTTTGTGTTTGGTACCGGTTCCATATTTGTATCATATACCTTTTTGCAGATAATGTCAATGTCATTTGTGGTACCGGTTCCATTATTGGATATAAAAAAATAAAGGTCAAATTTATGCAATCTGCACAAAATCGACCTTTTTATCTCTTTTTGTTTCTTTTTCTTGCTTTCTCCGCCCTTTTTCTCTGGATCCAGCTTGTCTGTTTCCTGTTTATTTCCCGATTTATTTTGCTTTTTCCTCATCTCTCACGCTTTTTCCAGGTATCATTTCAAAGCCCACGATCTGTTTTTTTGGTACCGGTTCCCCTTTTATCATCTTAAGAAGAGTCTCCGCTCCCAGATAGCCCAGACCATAGGAATCAAACCGCAGTGTAGTAAGCTGTGGTGATAACAGCTCGCTTTCATCATAACCGCCAAAACCAGCTACTGATACCTGTTCAGGAATAAAGATGCCATGTTTTTGCAGTATCCGGTACGCTCCAAAAGCCAGACGGTCTGTAGCACAGATCACGCCATCCGGAACCCCTTTTTCAAGGACTTTTTCCATCATTTCCTGACCACTTACATAGCTGTAATCTCCTGTTTCCACAGTCATCACCTGGGATCCGCTCTCTTTGATCCCGTCTAAGACTCCCTGGCGGCGAAAAATTCCTACTGCCTCATCTTCTTCCTCTACACCTAAATAAGCGATCTTTCCATGTACTCTGCTTCCCATAAAACTTCCCATGGTTTTTCCTGCCGCATAATCATCCATGGTAACTGTAATGCCTTCTTCATAATTCTGGGCAAGAACCACTACCGGCACCGGCGAATCCATAAGAAGTTGTTTATGCTCTTTTGTAAGAGAAATGGCACTAAACAAAATACCGTCCACTTTCTGGGTAAAAAGGCGGTTGATATTTTCCAGCTCCAGCTTTGGACTGTGGTCTGAATCCTTGATCAAAGCCTCGTATCCCTGGCTTCTCAGATAACGGCCAATACTTGTGACTACCCGGCTGGTCACTTTTGAATTTAAAGTAGGAACGATCACGCCAACTGTATTGCTTTCTTTAGCCTTTAACCTTGCGAAGCTGTTGGGGATATAATTATTCTCTTTTACCACATTCTGAATCTTTTTTCTGGTCTCTTCTTTGATGCTTCCCCCGTTAAAATACCGGGATACCGTACTTTTGGTAACTCCTGCCAGCTCTGCAATATCTGCCATTGTCAGCTTTTCAGCCATGATGCATTTCCCTTTCTTTCTAAAAACCCCGGAGAGTTTTTACGCCCTCCGGGGTTAATTTAACCTAATCTATTCTAACTCACTTTGCAGGATGAATTAGTCATTTCCATAAAGTGCAACCAGCTTAGACAGATGCTCGTAACGCTCTTTAGCTTCTTTCTCGTTACGTGCGAACAGAGTAGCTGCTCTGTCTGGGTTCTTCATGGTTAAGGACAGGTAACGAACCTCGCCCTTTAAGAAGTCCTGATATCCTTCCATCTTAGGAGCCTTAGAATCTAAGGTGAACTTCTTCTCAGCAGCTGGGTTGTAACGGAAGTTGTTCCAGTATCCGCACTCAAGAGCCAGCTTCTCTTCGGTCATAGCCTTGTCCATACCCTTCTTGATACCATGGTTGATACATGGAGCGTAAGCGATGATCAGGGATGGTCCTGGATATGCTTCTGCTTCAGCCAGAGCCTTAACAGTCTGAGCCATATCGCCACCCATACAGATCTGAGCAACGTATACATAACCATAGCTCATTGCAATACCAGCAAGGTCTTTCTTCTTGGTCTCTTTACCGCCTGCAGCGAACTGAGCTACAGCACCGGTCTTAGTAGACTTGGAAGCCTGACCACCTGTATTGGAGTAAACCTCGGTATCGTAAACCATGATGTTGATATCTTTTCCGGAAGCCAGAACGTGGTCTACACCGCCGAAGCCGATATCGTAAGCCCATCCGTCACCACCGAAGATCCACTGGGATTTCTTAGCTAAGAAGTCCTTGTTAGCAACGATCTCTTTGCAGGTTGGGCAGTCAATGCCGTCTAATGCAGCAACTAACTTGTCAGTTGCAGTTCCGTTTAATGCGCCTACAGCGTAGGTATCTAACCATTCCTTGCAAGCAGCCTTAACTTCTTCAGAAGCATTCTCGTTAGCCATTACAGACTCAACCTTGGACTTTAAGCCGTCTCTGATAGCGTTCTGAGCCAGTAACATACCGTAACCAAACTCAGCGTTGTCCTCGAACAGGGAGTTATCCCATGCAGGACCCTGGCCCTTAGCGTTCATGGTGTAAGGTGTAGATGGTGAAGAGTTACCCCAGATAGAGGAGCATCCGGTTGCGTTTGCGATGTACATTCTGTCACCGAACAGCTGGGTGATCAGCTTAGCGTATGGAGTTTCACCACAACCTGCGCATGCGCCGGAGAACTCAAGGAGAGGTTTCTTGAACTGGCTACCCTTAACAGTGTTCTCTTTGAACTTAGCAACAACTTCTTCCTTAACTGGCAGAGTCTCAGCGAAGTCGTAGTTAGCCTGCTCAGACAGACTAGCCTCTAATGGCTTCATTTCCAGAGCCTTGTTACCCTTCATGCCTGGGCAAACGTTAGCACAGGAACCGCATCCGGTACAATCCAGAGCAGAGATAGCCATGGAGAACTTGTATCCTGGCATACCAGTCATATCCTTCATCTTCATATCTGCAGGAGCCTTAGCAGCTTCCTCAGCAGTCATAGCTACTGGACGGATAACAGCGTGTGGGCAGACATAAGAACAGAAGTTACACTGGATACAGTTATCAACGTTCCATACAGGAACCTTAACAGCGATACCACGCTTCTCGTATGCAGAAGAACCGGATGGTGTAGAACCATCAACGTAATCCTTGAATGCAGATACAGGCAGTGTATTACCTTCCTGAGCGCTTACCTTGGTCTGGATGTTGTTTACGAAGTCTACAACTTCCTTTCTTCCCTCAGTAACTACCTTGTAGTCAAGACCTTCATCTTCGCAGTTAGCCCAGCTTGCTGGAACTTCTACTTTGTGAACGCCCTTAGCACCAGCATCGATAGCTGCCCAGTTCTTCATAACAACGTCTTCACCCTTACGTCCGTAAGTTGCCTTTGCAGCAGCCTTCATCAGCTCGTTAGCCTTTTCAGCTGGGATGATTCCGGTCAGCTCGAAGAATGCGGACTGTAAGATTGTGTTGATACGTGTTGGTCCCATACCGGTCTCGATACCGATCTTAACACCATCGATAGTGTAGAAGTTGGTCTTGTGATTAGCGATGAACTTCTTAACCTGGCCTGGTAAGTGCTTCTCAAGGCCTTCCATATCCCATGCGCAGTTTAACAGGAAAGTACCGCCGTCAACCAGCTCCTGTACCATGTTGTACTTACGTACATAGGATGGATTATGACATGCTACGAAGTTAGCCTTGTGGATTAAGTAGGTAGACTTAATTGGGCTGTGTCCGAAACGCAGGTGAGACATTGTAACACCGCCGGACTTCTTGGAGTCATAATCAAAGTATGCCTGAGCATACATATCTGTATTATCACCAATGATCTTGATGGAGTTCTTGTTAGCACCTACGGTACCGTCAGCGCCCAGACCCCAGAACTTACAGTTGGTAGTTCCTTCTGGAGTGGTAACTAATGGAGCACCGATCTCAAGAGACAGGTTGGTAACATCATCAACGATACCGATGGTGAATGGGGACTTGGTCTCATTCTCATATACTGCTACGATCTGAGCAGGTGTGGTATCCTTAGAACCTAAGCCGTAACGTCCGGTTAAGATCTTAACCTGATCAAACTTGCTTCCCTTAAGAGCAGCAACAACATCCAGGTACAGAGGCTCGCCCATAGCGCCTGGCTCTTTTGTTCTGTCTAATACGGAGATAGTCTTAACAGTTTCTGGGATAGCATCGATCAGAGCCTGTGCACAGAATGGTCTGTACAGACGAACCTTAACAACGCCGACCTTCTTGCCCTGCTTTGTTAAGTAGTCGATGGTCTCTTCAATGGTATCATTTACAGAACCCATAGCGATGATAACATGCTCTGCGTCTGCTGCACCATAGTAGTTGAACAGCTTATAATCTGTACCAAGCTTAGCGTTAACCTTGTCCATGTACTCCTGAACGATTGCTGGAAGAGCATCATAGTATGGGTTGCAAGCTTCTCTTGCCTGGAAGAAGATATCTGGGTTCTGAGCGGAACCTCTCTGGCATGGATGATTTGGATTTAATGCATGCTTACGGAATTCAGCGATTGCATCCATATCAGCCATATCCTTCAGATCTTCGTAATCCCAGGTTTCGATCTTCTGGATCTCATGAGATGTACGGAAACCATCGAAGAAGTTGATGAAAGGAACTTTGCCCTTGATAGCTGCCAGATGAGCAACTGGGGTTAAGTCCATAACTTCCTGTACACTGGACTCGCACAGCATTGCGCATCCAGTCTGACGACAGGCGTAAACATCGGAGTGGTCACCGAAAATAGATAATGCGTGGCTAGCAAGTGCACGTGCAGATACGTTGAATACGCCTGGCAGCTGCTCACCAGCGATCTTATAAAGGTTAGGGATCATCAGTAACAGACCCTGAGAAGCGGTGTAGGTGGTGGTTAAAGCACCTGCTGCCAGAGAACCGTGTACAGCACCTGCTGCACCAGCCTCAGACTGCATCTCTGTAATCTGAACTTCGTGACCAAAAATATTGGTTCTTCCGTCTGTTGCCCACTCATCTGTAGCTTCAGCCATAGGTGAAGATGGGGTGATAGGATAAATAGCCGCTACATCAGTAAATGCATATGAAGCATGAGCTGCTGCATGGTTACCATCCATGGTTTTCATTTTTCTTGCCATTTTGATTTCCTCCTGCAATTAGTGAATGAAATATGTATATTATAGATATATAAGTATACATTGGGTCCGCGCGGGAAATAGACCCTCGCAGACTGGCCTATGTTTATTATATCAATTATTCATTAAAATGCAAATGTTTAATTCGTATTACTGCAAAAAATACAATGTATACAGTATTATTTGTGCATTTGTTCATATGTTTGTGATCCCAGCACGAGTTAGTCTTGGCAAACTCGTATAGAAATGGCAGGTGATTTTTGTTAATTTTTTCACCTGCCATTTTCTGCTATCTGGTTAATTTTTCGATATTTGGGGCTGTAAGCGACTGCCAGTTTAATGTAAGTTTCTGGTTTTCGGGCGTATATTTCTCTACCAGTGCATTGTACTGTGCCTCTGTCAGCGGTTCCCCTTCTGTAATCGGACGCTCCATATCCTGTCCAGTCCTGAAATAATAGATCACTCCGTCATGATCTAAGTCCTCTTCTGCCTTATAGGCTCCGTTATCTGTTCCCCAGTCTGTGTCTGCGCAGTAAGCGTAGGCAAAATCTTCATAAGTGTCGGTTCCTGCATTGTATATATAAACCGTATAAGGCCAGATGGCACTTCCATATGTATGATTATGGGCCACATCCACCGTTACAACTCCATTTTTATAATACTGTCCGCTTCCGCCAAAGGTATTTTTCAAAACCAGATCTCCTGAGCCTGCATCCCACTGCCATACTCCTGTAAGCAGTCCCGGTCCCATATCCATTTGATACTCGATCAGAAGTTCTTTTTTGCCGTCCTGGTCTATATCAGCTATAACGAAGCTATTATCATACATTCCACCTGTTGACGCATCTGGATCCAGGCAGGTCTTTGGAGCTGCCAGAGCTTTTTTCAGGAAATCAGCAAAAGCGGTCATCTCTCCTGCCTCAAGATCTGTGGCTGTTTCAGCTGCGGCAGCTGTTTTCTGAGGTGGCATTTTTCCAGTTGTCCAGATGCCATTTCCCTTCAGATCATCTATATTTTCCTGAGTCAGTTTTTTCC
>JBNMGK010000223.1:0-4913 GCA_050872205.1 Enterocloster sp. | reverse complement strand
GAGAGATCCCTACACAGGCATCTCCATTACTTAATATTCTCACCACCTGGATCGCACCTATCCTTATGTTTGTGATCATCGGCCAGATCATGAGCCGTATGATGGCCAAACGTATGGGCGGAAGCAATGCCATGACCTTCGGCAAATCCAATGCAAAGATATATGCGGAAAAAGAAACGGGAGTAACCTTTAATGACGTAGCAGGGGAAGAAGAAGCCAAAGACGCTTTAAAAGAGATCGTAGACTTCTTACACAACCCGGATAAATACGCACAGATCGGTGCAAGCCTTCCAAAGGGCGCTTTACTTGTAGGGCCTCCAGGAACCGGTAAGACTCTTTTAGCAAAAGCAGTAGCAGGCGAAGCAAAAGTTCCATTTTTCTCCATTTCCGGATCTGAATTCGTAGAAATGTTCGTAGGAATGGGCGCAGCCAAAGTAAGAGACTTATTCAAGCAGGCCAACGAAAAAGCACCATGTATCGTCTTCATCGATGAGATCGATACCATTGGTAAAAAGCGTGACGGCGGTGGAATGGGCGGAAACGATGAGCGGGAACAGACCTTAAACCAGCTTCTTACAGAAATGGATGGTTTCGACGGAAAGAAAGGCGTTGTTATTTTAGCAGCTACCAACCGTCCAGAATCCCTTGACCCGGCTCTTCTTCGTCCAGGACGTTTCGACCGCCGTGTGCCAGTAGAACTTCCAGACCTTCAGGGCCGTGAAGCGATCTTAAAAGTCCATGGCCGCAAAGTGAAAATGGATGAATCCGTTGATTACAATGTGATCGCCAGATCCACAGCAGGTGCCAGCGGTGCGGAACTTGCAAATATTATTAACGAAGCAGCTTTAAGAGCGGTCCGTCAGGGCAGAAACCTGGTATCTCAGGAAGATTTACAGGAAAGCGTAGAAACAGTCATTGCAGGATATCAGAAGAAAAATGCTGTGATCCCAGCAGATGAGCGAAAGATCGTAGCTTACCACGAAGTAGGACACGCACTGGTGGCTGCCTGCCAGACCCACAGTGCACCTGTACAGAAGATCACCATTATCCCAAGAACCTCCGGTGCATTAGGCTATACCATGCAGGTAGACGCAGGTGAGAAGTACCTGATGAGCAAAGAAGAAGCATTAAATAAGATCGCAACCTTTACCGGCGGCCGTGCAGCCGAAGAGCTGATCTTCCATTCCATTACCACAGGTGCGTCCAATGATATTGAACAGGCAACAAAGATCGCCAGAGCCATGGTCACCCGTTACGGCATGACCGATGAATTTGATATGGTAGCAATGGAAACTGTAAACAACCAGTATTTAGGCGGTGATACCTCTTTGACCTGTTCCCCTGAAACAGCCAGAATGATCGACGAACAGGTAGTAAAGATCGTCCGTACCCAGCATGAAAAAGCATTAAATATCCTGAAAGAAAACGAAGATAAGCTTCATGAGATCGCAAAATATCTTCTGGATAAAGAGACCATTACAGGAGAAGAATTCATGGAGATCTACGAGCGAAGCAACTCTGAATCTCCAGAGATTTCAAAATAATTCTCTGCACCCCTGAGACCACCTCAAAATAAACAATAGAAACATATTGCCCCCAAAGCAGCCCTGTCACATCTGCAATCGTAAGATTTTGTTCGATTGCATTTGCGGCAGGGCTGTGTTATTCTAAAAATAAAAGGAGGCAGGGGCATGAAAAACTTATTAGAACAGCTGTATGCAGGGGAACTTGTTCCCGCAGAATTAAAAATAGAAGGAAATGAAGAATACGAAGCGCTTTGCAAAAAATCTCTGGAAGAAATAGACAACTTCACTGAAAAGCTGGATCAGGAAAGCCGGAAAGAATTTCAAAACATTTTAGATACCTACCTGGAATTAACTTATCTTGAAAAACGTCAGTCCTTCTGCGATGGATTCCGTATTGGAGCAGGTATTATGTGTGAAATTTTCCATGACAGGTCTTTTGGAGTTAATTTATAAACGATCGCTTATAAATATTAATAAGTGTGACTTTATAATAAAAATTGTACAATTGTAAAAAAAGTGTCAGAAAATTGCAAAGAATATTGACAACTTAAGAGAGCATGTTATAATAAGGTCTGTATTTGAGACTTTAATAACCGAGAATCATCAAATGGAGGAGATGTATTATGAAGGGAAAGAAGATCATCAGTGCAGCATTAGCAGGCGTTATGGCGCTCTCATTAACAGCATGTGGAGGCGGTTCCACACAGGAAACAACAGCAGCTCCGGCAGCTGATTCCAAAGCAGAAGAGACCACCGCTGCAGCAGAAAGCGCAGAAGCAGCTACCGGTGAAGGCGTAGCAAAAGAAGATTTAAAGGTTGGCTTTATGTTCATCGGTGATGAAAACGAAGGTTACACAGCCGCTCATTACAAGGGCGCAAAAGAAATGCAGGAAGCATTAGGATTAAATGACGATCAGCTGATCGTAAAATGGAATATCCCGGAAGATGAGACAGCAAAGGACGCAGCAATGGACTTAGCTGATCAGGGATGCCAGATCGTATTTGCAAACAGCTTTGGTCATGAATCCTATGTAATAGAAGCAGCAAAAGAATATCCGGAGGTTCAGTTCTGCCACGCAACCGGCTATCAGGCAGCAGGCAGCGGACTTTCCAATATGCACAACTTCTTCACATCTATTTATGAAGCACGTTATGTATCTGGTGTAGTTGCTGGTCTTAAATTAAATCAGATGATCGAAGATGGCACTGTAAAAGAAGATGCCTGCAAGATCGGTTACGTAGGCGCTTATCCATATGCTGAGGTTATCAGTGGTTACACCTCCTTCTTCTTAGGTGTACGTTCTGTATGCCCATCCGCTACTATGGAAGTTAAATACACCAACAGCTGGGCAAGCTTCGACCTGGAGAAAGAAGCAGCAGACGCTCTGATCTCTGACGGCTGCGTACTGATCAGCCAGCATGCAGATACAACTGGTGCTCCAACAGCCTGCGAGGCAGCCGGAGTTCCTTGTGTAGGTTACAACATTTCCATGATCGCAACAGCTCCTGACCAGGCACTTACTTCTGCAAGCAACAACTGGGGCATTTACATGACCTATGCTGTACAGTCTGTACTGGATGGAACAGAAATTCCTGCTGACTGGTGCAAGGGCTTCTCTGAAGGTGCAGTTCTTGTAACTGAGTTAAATGACAAGGCAGTTGCTCCTGGAACCAAGGAAAAGGTAGAAGAAGTAGAATCTAAGTTAGCAAGCGGTGAGCTTCATGTATTTGACACCTCTACATGGACTGTAAATGGTGAGACATTAGATACCTACAAGAAAGACGGAAGCGATATTGAATACATTTCTGACGGATACTTCCATGAGTCCGAATTTGCTTCTGCACCGGCATTTGATATCCTCATCGACGGTATCACAACCATTGATAACTAATAAGACAACTAATAAAGCTGCTCTTTAGAGTAAAGTTTTTGGAAGCGGAGTCACCATTTGTCTGGCTCCGCTTTCTTAAATCGTAGAAATAGTAATACAGACCAACACAAAAATATAAACACAGCACTGAAAAAGGAGGTCTTGCCTGGTGAGCGAAACATATGCCATTGAGCTGAAAAACATCACAAAACGGTTTGGCAAAGTAACAGCCAACGACAAAGTATGTCTGTCCGTAAAGAGGGGGGAGATATTATCCATTCTGGGAGAAAACGGAAGTGGAAAGACCACTCTTATGAACATGATATCCGGTATCTATTATCCGGATGAAGGACAGATTCTGGTAAATGGAAAAGAGGTGACCATCCGTTCTCCAAAAGACTCCTTTGCTTTAGGCATCGGTATGATCCACCAGCATTTTAAACTGGTAGATGTGCTGACTGCAGCAGAAAACATTATCTTAGGACTTCCTGGAAAAGAAGTTCTGGATATGAAAAGCGTTGCAGCAAAGATCAATGAACTGACCAGCCGTTATGGCTTTGATCTGGATCCCAACCAGAAGATCTACACCATGTCCGTTTCACAGAAACAGACCGTAGAGATCGTGAAATTGTTGTACAGAGGCGTGGACATCCTGATCCTGGATGAGCCTACAGCTGTTCTGACCCCACAGGAGACAGAAAAGCTGTTTACTGTTCTTCGCAACATGCGTGAAGCCGGTCATTCCATTATCATTATCACCCATAAACTTCATGAAGTTTTATCCCTTTCTGACCGTGTTTCTGTTCTGCGAAAAGGTGCCTATATTGGTACAGTCCAGACAAAAGATGCTACAGAAGCGTCCCTTACAGAGATGATGGTAGGCAAGAAGGTTGCCTTAAATATCGAGCGTCCGGAACCTGTAAACCCACAGAAACGTCTGGTAATGGAACATGTGACCTGCGTGGACAAAGAAGGTGTAAAAACACTGGATGACGCAGGATTTACAGCTTACAGCGGCGAGATCCTGGGCATTGCAGGTATTGCAGGAAGCGGCCAGAAAGAGCTGTTAGAGGCCATTGCAGGACTGCAGCCAATGGAAGGCGGAACCATCCAGTATTATCCGCCGGAAGGTGGAGAAGAGACCTTGTCCGGCATGAGCCCGGCGGCCATCCGCAAACTGGGCATCAAGCTTTCCTTTGTTCCTGAGGATCGTCTGGGAATGGGCCTGGTGGCAGCCATGGGCATGACCGACAATATGATGCTTCGAGGCTATAAAAAGGGCATTCCATTCTTTACAGACAGAAGAACGCCAAAAGCAATGGCAGAGCAGCTGATCAAAGAGCTGGAGATCGTAACTCCCGGTGTTTCCACACCTGTTGGACGGCTTTCCGGCGGAAATGTACAGAAGGTATTAGTAGGACGTGAAATCTCCTCCAATCCCCGTGTGCTGATGGTAGCATATCCGGTGCGTGGTCTGGATATTAACTCTTCCTATACTATTTACCACTTATTAAAT
>JBNMGK010000333.1:0-3291 GCA_050872205.1 Enterocloster sp. | reverse complement strand
ATCACCTTTATGGTCTGGTTCTGGATCTGGTCTGCTGCCTCTTCTAACAGCTTTGCCTGTTTTTTTACTGCCTGGGAATCAAAATGAATGGCTGCCATTACCGCATTCCTCCAAACTTAAGCTTTCCTGCATTTCTGCTTACTGTTTTTTCAGTATCCTCATATACACCGGCCAACTCCTTTAAGACCTTTTCATAATTTCCCAACATGGTAATAATGGCCCCGGAGCTTTTCTTTAACTGCCCCGCCACTGCATAAATGTCATCTGCGCTTTCTCCTGCATAGGAATCCTGGAGTTTGCGAAAATGGGCATACGCTGCATCTGTATTTGCTGCAATGGACTTTTTTATGGAAGTGATCTCCCCCACTGCCCGCAGCAGTTCCTCTGTATTGACCCGGTTAGTGCCGTCTCCTGCCATGTGCCGCCTCCTGTTAATTCTGATCACTCTGATACAAAATTGCTGCATGCCTTGTACTCCTGTGATCCTATTCCTTCGCTGCTGCCTGGATCTGGCTGCTGATTTCTTCTTCTGCCTGCTCTAATTCATCCGCGATCCACAGCAATCCCTCTGCTACCTCTGCATACTGGGCTGCCATTTCTGTAAGAGCAGCCCGGTCTTTCTGGTAATTCTGCAGAAAACGGTCCTTTACCTCACTGCTCCAGGTACTGCTTAAGCCTTCGATCACAGCCTGGAACCGCTTCAGTTCTTTTCCCACATCAGCAGCGGAAGTTTCTATCTTTTTTGCAGTAGAACGCAGCATATCCGGATCCATTTCCATTTTATTTCCTGCCATGTTCTCCTCCTGTTTCTGCCTGCAGGTAGTCAGGTTTTTACACCATGACCACCCGGCTGCCGTTTTTGATCCCCACTTCCCGGAATGTCTCATTATCCTGGATCAGACCTTCTAACTCCATGGACGCGAAAACAATGTTATCCAGTCCTGCAAACAGATCATGGCCTTCTAATTCTGCGATCTGCTTCATGATCTGCTGCTTTGCCGTTCCGATCTTCATGCGGTCGTCTAACATAAATTCATAGGTTTTGGCATTTCCCGGTATCTCTACTTCTAAATGGATCTTACTCATACTCCCCCTCCTTTATAAAAGGTGTCATAAAGAGCACTGCTTTTCCTTCCTGTTCTGTAAACGCAGCTCCCGCCGGATAGGTTCTGCTCCTTTCAGAAGGTGTTACTTCATATTCAAAAATACCCTGTTCATCAAAAGCTCCTCCAAGGTGGATCCCCTCTTTCCAGCTTCCAAACTGGCGAAGAGCCCTGTAACCTGCCAGTTCTTCATATTCTCTTGGGGACAGAGCCATAAAGAAATGCAGCTTATGTTCCATTCCCTTTTCAAAGACTGTTTCAAGAACCTCACTTACATCAAAATCTTCACTGTATACAGCTTCCATAAACTCTGACGCACTGTTGATGAGAAGAACCATACGTTTGTAGTCATTTAAAGCAGCCTGAACGGAAGTACCATTTTGTCTTGCCGCATATACAAACTCATTGCGCTCTCCCAGCTGTGGAAGCAGTACATTTTCCATAAAATGGTAAAGTTCTTCTTTGTCTGTCATGCAGCCAGTCAGATCATTTTCTCTGGAAAATTCTTCCAGTTCCTTTAAGCATCCGTCAAATACGTAGACCTCTGCGCCTTTTTTCTTCATCTGCAGAGCAGTGTATTTTAAGAAATTGGTCTTTCCTGTTTTTCCAGAACCGCAGACAGTAAAGCATAAGGTCTGATCCAGGTCGCAGGTGATAAATTGTCCGTCCTGTGCACCCATTACAAAGGTGTTATCTGGAAAATTCTGGAAATCAGTATCATCCAGAAATTCCCTGCCGTCCACCACAGTAAGATCCGTTCCCAGTTTTCTGGCCCCGGATGCACCATTTTTTGTCAACGGCTTTAACTTTTCACGGATCGCCAGCATCATGCTCTCTCCCTGAGATGCCCTTACTGGAAGAGCTGCCTGGAATTCCAGGGGACTTCCTTCTTTGATCAGACCTCTGCCTGTAGTACGGTCATCTGGAAGAATCTCGGAGCGCATACCGATGACACTGTCATATTCAAACCTGTCTGCTAACTGAAGTCCGATGCCCTTTGTAATATTCTGTAAAATACGGCTTCGGATATCGCCGGAATTATTGCAGGTAAGAATAAGATAAATGCCATAACTTGCGCCCTCTCTGGAAAGCTGGATCAATGTGCCTTCATACTGCTCATAACTGTCAGAAAAGGCCGGATAATTGTCAATGACCAGGAAAATGGCCGGTACATCGCTGTAGCTTTCACGATAATCTCTGTAAGAGCCCATTCCTTTCTGGGAAAATGACTTCTTTCTGCGGTCTAATTCTTCCTCTGCAAAGCTCATCATCATCTGGATCTTCTCATCATCCCCTTCCATACAGATACAGCCTGTATGGGGAAGTCCTGCAAAGGCCGTCATAGTACGGCTGGAAAAATCCGCAATATAGAAGTTCACCTGCTCTGCTGTATAATGAAGAGCTGCACCATAAAGAATGGTCTGCACCAGAGAGGTCTTTCCAGAACCGGCCGAACCGCAGATCAGCAAATGTCCGTCCCTTATAAAGTCCAGATAAACAGGGAACTGTCTCTGGTTTTGTGGGTCATCTGCCAGACCAACAGGAAGCTTCATCTGCTTTTCATCCCAGGTAATCTTTAAATCATCCAGATAAAGAAGTCCGGGAAGAGGCGGCAGCCAGATCTGCCGTAACGGTTTGATGTGATTTTCCTCTGCCAGTTTTGCCGCATACTGCACCATGGCATCTAACTGGGTGAATTTCTTCACATTGTCCCCTTTTTTCTTCTTTTTCTTCTTCACTGCTTCCGGCTTTCCTGTAAGCCCGATGATCACTGCTTTTGCCTTGCTGTTATCATTAAATGGCATTTCCGGTGTATAAGGCGCTCCTGACCAGCCGGACTGGAATTCATCAAAGATCTCATCATTTCCTACCTGTAAAAATCCACGTCCTGTTCCTGTGATGTAGGCTGCATCCGTGCGCTTTAACATTTCATTGGAATCCTGTTTGTCTGCCACACGAAGACAGATGCGGAAACGTGTATTGCTCCAGATCTCATCATCTACCACACCGCTTGGCTTCTGGGTTGCAAGGATCAGGTTGATACCTAAAGAACGTCCCACACGGGCTGCAGACACCAGCGCCCGGACGAAATCAGGCTGCTCTTTTTTTAGCTCTGCAAACTCATCTGCAATGATCAGCAGATGAGGCATTGGCTCTTCTGCTTCCCCGTTCCGGTACAGTTCAATAT
>JBNMGK010000330.1:0-3313 GCA_050872205.1 Enterocloster sp. | reverse complement strand
CAGATGTCCGGAAGTTATATGCCGGCACGTTTCTTATCTTTAGTCGATAAATATGGAGATAATCCGGCAGCTATGAAGCAGGCTGGTATTGCCTATGCCACAGACCAGATCATTGACCTTCTGGCAAATGGCATTAAGGGAATTCATGTGTACACCATGAACAAGCCGGATGTAGCTGCACAGATCCAGAGCAATATTTCAGAACTGTTGAAGTAACGAAGGTTCCGCCTGCGCATGCAGGCAGTAGAGCACGTAAGTGCGGGGAACCTGAGTGTAGACTTTGGAATTTGATTTGGCAGCAGGAGGACATACAGAAAATGGAACTGGCAGATATTAACAGAAGAGAGGTTCTGCGTTATCTGGGGTATAAAAACCAGGAAGCAGACGAAAATGTAAGCAGGATCGTGGAAGACTGCCTGGAACTTTTGTGGAAAAATGTTTCACCCAAGTACCGGGTGCGGGAATTTTCTCTTACTTTGGGAGAAGACAACCTGATCGATGGAGAAGTTTTCCAGACAAAAAGCAGAAATCTTTCTGTTAATTTAAAAGACTGTGAAAAAATACTGGTTTTTGCTGCTACTTTGGGAGTAGGGGCAGATTACCTGATCCAGAAGTACAACCGTCTGGAAATGAGCCGGGCAGTGATCTTACAGGCTGCGTCGGCGGCTATGATCGAGGAATACTGTGACCAGGTATGTGAAGGCCTGAAAAAAGAATACGAAGAAAAAGGTCTTTACCTGCGTCCAAGGTTCAGTCCCGGATACGGGGATTTTTCTTTAAGCTGCCAGAGCGCTGTTTTAAATGCGCTGGATGCAGGAAAGCACCTGGGGATCAAGCTGACAGACAGTTTTCTGATGATGCCTTCTAAATCCGTAACAGCAGTGATCGGAGTGAGCAAAAAGCCCCACCGCTGTGATGTAAAGGGCTGTGAAGCCTGTGGCAAGACAGACTGCCTTTACAGACGATGATCGATGAAAATAAAAGAGGTTCACATATGAGTATTTTAGATGAAATGAAAAAACGCCGTCTGTATTGTGACGGTGGTATGGGAAGCCTGCTTCAGGCTGCCGGACTTGCTGCCGGTGAACTGCCGGAGCGCTGGAACCTTTCCCATGCAGATATTATAACCGGGGTACACCGCAAATACCTGGCTGCAGGTGCGGATATTATGACTACTAATACCTTTGGCGCCAACCGGTTAAAATATGACAAGGACGGGGAGTTAAAGGCCATTGTAGAGGCAGCCATTGCCAATGCAAGAAAAGCGGTAGATGAGGCTGGAAGAGGTTATGTAGCCCTGGATCTGGGCCCTACAGGAAAGCTTTTAAAGCCACTGGGCGATCTGCCATTTGAGACAGCGGTATCTTTATACAAAGAGGTAGTTTCCATTGGTGCAGCTGCAGGGGCTGATCTGGTACTTATTGAAACCATGAGCGACAGCTATGAGTTAAAGGCTGCTGTTTTAGCTGCAAAAGAGGCCGGCATTAACCCGAAAACAGGAGAGAGACTGCCGATTTTTGCTACAGTTATTTATGATGAAAAGGGAAAACTGCTTACAGGCGGTAATGTAGAGTCTACCGTAGCACTGTTGGAAGGTCTGGGAGTAGACGTTCTGGGCGTAAACTGTGGCCTGGGACCGGAACAGATGAAGGGGATTGTAAAAGATATCCTGGAAGTTTCTTCTACCCCGATCCTGGTAAACCCAAATGCAGGACTTCCAAGAAGTGAAAATGGAAAGACTGTATATGACGTAGATCCAAAAGATTTTGCTGCTGTTATGGAAGAAATCGTAAAAATGGGTGCTGTGATCACCGGTGGCTGCTGTGGCACCACACCAGATCATATCCATGCCATGGTGGAACTGACAAAGGACATTCCAGTGCAGATGCCAGAAAAGAAGCACCGCACAGTCATTTCTTCCTATTCCCAGGCAGTTGTATTTGATAAAAAGACCATTATCATTGGAGAACGTATCAATCCTACAGGAAAATCCAAGTTTAAACAGGCTCTCCGTGACCACAACCTGGAATACATCCTTCGTGAAGGTGTGACCCAGCAGGATAATGGGGCAGATGTTCTGGACGTAAACGTAGGTCTTCCGGAGATCGATGAGCCTTCTATGATGGAGGATGTAGTAAAAGAGCTGCAGGCGGTTATTGATCTGCCATTGCAGTTAGATACCTCCAGTGCAGAGGCTATGGAGCGGGGCCTTCGTGTATACAACGGAAAGCCTTTGATCAACTCTGTCAACGGCAAAAAAGAGGTTATGGAGCAGATCTTCCCGCTGGTTGCAAAATACGGCGGTGTAGTGGTAGGACTTTGCCTGGATGAAGACGGCATTCCTGAAACTGCAGAGGGAAGAATTGCAGTAGGAAAGAAGATCATTGACACAGCTGCTACTTATGGCATCGGACCGGAAGATATTATTTTAGACGGTCTTTGCATGACAGTAAGCTCTGACAGCCAGGGAGCGATCGTTACGCTGGAGACTCTTAGAAAGATCCGTGATGAGTTAGGCGGAAAGTCTGTTTTAGGTGTGTCAAACATTTCCTTTGGACTTCCTCAGAGAGAGATCATCAACGGTGCTTTCTTTACCATGGCAATGGAAAGTGGTTTAAGCGCTGCCATTATCAATCCTAACTCTGAGGCTATGATGCGGGCGTATTATAGCTTTAATGCATTAATGAACCTGGATCCTCAGTGTCGTGAATATATCAGCATTTACAGTGGCCAGACAGCAGGCCTGGGACAGACTATTGGAAAAGGCGGAAATGGTGCCGGAGGTTCTGGTGCAGCCGGAAACGGTGGCGCAGGGGGAGCAAGAAGTGCCGGAAGCCTGGGAAATGCTATTGAGCGAGGCTTGAAAGAAGTAGCAGTAGAAAGCGTGACTGCTCTTTTAAAGGAAAAGGAAGCTCTGGATGTAATTAATGAAGAGATCATCCCGGCACTGGACCATGTAGGAAAAGGCTTTGAGAAAGGTACCGTTTTCCTTCCACAGCTGTTAATGAGCGCGGAAGCAGCCAAAGCAGCCTTTGAAGTGATCAAAAATGCCATGGCAGGCAGCGGAGAGACCCAGGAAAAGAAGGGGACTATTATCCTTGCAACTGTCAAAGGCGATATTCACGACATTGGAAAGAATATTGTAAAAGTTCTTCTGGAAAACTACAGCTACGATGTGATCGATCTTGGAAAAGATGTTCCGCCGGAAACCGTAGTAGAAGAAGCCGTAAGCCGTCATGTGCCATTAGTAGGCTTAAGTGCCCTGATGACCACCACAGTTCCAAGTATGGAAGAGACGATCAAGCAGCTGCGT
>JBNMGK010000297.1:0-3772 GCA_050872205.1 Enterocloster sp. | reverse complement strand
GTGTTTTGGGAAGCTCCCTGGCTTTTTAAATATTTTACATAGCCTTCCTCATCATGGTCCGCACCCAGATCACTGCATTTCTCATGATCCATTCTTATAAAACGCCCTCTTTCATAAATACAATACAAATATCACCAGTTTACAACGCGGTTAAAAATGCGTGCCTGTTCCGTACTTGTCCGCCGTAGATAGATCCGTGTAGTTTCAATACTGTCATGCCCCAACAGGTCAGACAGAAAAGAAATATCACCGCCATTTTCAATGAAATTCTTTGCAAACCGGTGACGAAAAGAGTGGGGATAAACGACTTCCGGGTCCAGGCCATAGCGGCATCCCAGAGTCTTTAACTGGGCCCGAACCCCGGAAATAGAAATGCGTTTTCCAAGGTGGCTTAAAAACAACGGCCCGCTGTTCCTGTTTTCCTGCTCCAGCCATTTAAAAAGTTCCTTTTGCAGGGCAGTAGGAATGTAAACTCTG
Organism: Enterocloster sp.; assembly: GCA_050872205.1. Taxonomy (GTDB): domain Bacteria; phylum Bacillota; class Clostridia; order Lachnospirales; family Lachnospiraceae; genus Enterocloster. The sequence goes on along the minus strand of JBNMGK010000297.1, from coordinate 3,295 downwards.
CGCAGTTTGTTTCCTTTGGAGCAAAGCTCTTTGTACCCGCGATCCACATCTTCCACATCAAAAGCAACCACTTCGCTTACCCGGACACCAGTAGCAGTAATAAGGCGTACCAGATAATAAAAAGTAAACTGTTCCTCCTCCAGAAGCCGCCTTTTAAAATATTCATAATCTCCCTGACTGATCACATGCTCCGTATATTTTTTGCTTTGTATCTTTAAAACACGGGCTTTATAATCCTGGATCCCCTGAAACTTAAGAAAACAGTTTAATGCCTTTATCCGTACATTTACAGTTTGTGGTTTGTAATGATCCATCAGCTGTACTTTATATAAACTGATGTTATCCGGTGTCAGTTCATGATAATAGCAGAAAAAGTTTTTAACTCCGAAAATATAAGAAGAAATGGTATGAACAGACATCCCGTGTTCTAACAGATACCTGTAAAATGCAGCTGTATTTTTTTCTGTTTCTTCTGACATGGAATTGTAGATATGAGTCTTCAATGAGCAGTCCCCCAACATAAAAATTTCAATGAGCAATCATAACTCTGTTTTTTCAGAAATAAAATGCTCAGATTCATTGAAAATGTCCAAATATTATTAAAAAATAATAAAAATGAACAGACATATAAAATTAGTTTAAAAATAAACAGGACACGTTAAACAGAAAATGTCTAAACTGTCACTATAAAAGCTAAAATACAGGGCAGAAAAATCTGCCCTATAAAATGATCTATTCAGCACTTTCAGAAATGGCATCGTCAGAAGCTGCTTCATCAGAAACAGCATCACCGTCCCATACACCATTTGCATCAACATGATATCCGTCAGGAGTGTTTGCATCCTTTAACATCCAGCCGTCTTCATTCAGATAATACCACTTGCCGTCACTTCCCTGCTTCCAGGAGTTTGTCAGGTAAGTTCCGTCTTCCTGCTTGAATTTCCAGCCTTTATCAATAGGCTCCCAGCCTTTGCCAACACCAGGTCCAAGATTTTTCTTTTCAGCTACAATAGAAGAAGCATTACCGTCCCAGGCACCGTCTTCTCCTACATAATAGCCGTCTGGGGTAGTGGTGTTTGCTTCCATAACAGCAGCCATATTAAAATAATAATATTTTTCTGTGTCAGGATCCTGAAGCCAGCCGTTCTGCATATAATAACCGTTTTTCTTGATATAACGCCAGTTGTCCCCATCCTTGTACCAGCCTGGAATATAAGAAGTTTTCTCACCCAGGGAGTTTACATAATATCCGTCAGGAGTCATGGTATCTTTTAATTTTACGCCATTTTCGTCCATATAATATTTTTTATCTTCCAGCTGTAACCAGCCGCCGGATACATAGGTGCCGTCCGGCTTCATATAACGTTCAGAACCGTCTTCTTCCTGCTGCCAGCCGGGAGTTACCGTACCGTCATATGCTCCTGCGTCAGAGCCATCCACATTGATCAGATATTTGCGGACCTCTGCAGGAAGAGTGGAAGAGTCAACATTAGAAGGAAGGTGGACTACATTTACATAACGCTTGTCGGTACTTAAAGTCTTATAATTGGTTTTTAATACGATCTGCATCACAGGCTGACAGTCCTGTGGAAGAGAAGACCAGTTCTCCGGTATCGCCCATTTTCCGTCAATATTTACCAGATCTGGCACAGTGCCCCATGGGCGGGGATAATTAATGGAATCAAAGGTATAAGCATAGTCATAACCTCTGTTTAAGATCACATCACTTTCCTGTAATGTATTTCCACCTACTAAGATTGCAAAATAAGTTCCGTTTCCACAGTCAATAGGCCGCCATTCAAACAGATAGGCACCACAGTTTTCCATGGTAGTAGTGGAAGAGGAGTCTGTATTTGCAGCCCATGCAGGCATAGCGCTGGAGGCAGCCAGCATAAGGATAAGTCCTGCGGTCAGTAACCGTTTTTTTATCATAATGAAAATCTCCTTTCGATTCGTTCGGTTAAAAGCTCATATTTTATTAAATATAAGAAAAAGCGCCACAGCTAACATATTTCTATATCAGCTATAACGCTTTCCCCCTTAATGTTCAGTTATGTGAAAAATAATCTCTGCTTTCAGGAATTAGTCTTCAACATAGATGTTGGTAATAGTACCATTGCTGCTGGTTACATAGTAGTAATCATTGCCATCTTTGTTCTTGCCCTTGCTGTCGATGATCTTACCAGAGGTATTAACCAGGATGTACTCGTGTCCTTTTTCTTTAGCCTTGGAGGTATCGATCTTATAAGCTTCGCTTAAGTCTTCAGCCTTCTTCTGAGTACCATTTCCTACAGAAAGCTTGGTTTCAGGTTTAACTCCATCCACATTCAGGATGTCCTTAGCAGAATCATCACCAGCGATTTTCTTTAATTCGGTCATGAATTCCTTAGCATCATCCAGCTTATTGTAAGTTACATAATCAACAGTCTTGCCATCTGCTTTGTAGTGAGTTTCCTTGTCGATTACACTGTACTTGTCATCGGAATCAGCCTTTAACAGCATACCAGACTGATACAGCTTGTCATCCTTCTCACCAGTTACACCAGCGCCCTTCTTACCGCCGGACTTCTCAAAGTAGAAGTTGGTGTTCTCGCCATCGAAGGTTAAGGAGGTCTTACCAGTTCTCATAACACCGTCATCACTGCCACCGAAGTAGTAGCACTTGTAGCCGTTTGGCTCATAGTAAGTACGTGCATTATCCAGGAAATCGTCCTCGTTATCAAAGTTAGGATCGTCATCATCAGCCTTTACATCAGCAAAGTCATAAGAACCTTCTTTGATGAACTTAAGGCCGGTTAACATACGGCCATCGTTTCTGAATGCGTACTTCTTGCCTTTGATGGTCTTGAATTCGCCAGCATACAGGTTACCGGAACCATCTGCATAGTACCAGAATTCTTCGTCATCATCGTACTTGGCTTCGTTCAGGTTTTCAGCAGGAACTACCTTGAACCAGCCCTTGCTTACGCGGGAACCATCTTCAACGCTGTTGAAGTATTTCCATGCTTTGGAGTACTGAGCATACTTGCCATTTCCTTCCCAAGCCTCAGAAGTGCTTGCTGTAGTAGCTTTTGCACGGGATTCAGAGCTGGAAGCCTTAGCTTCATCATCAGGATCCAGAGACCACTCAGCTACCATTGCGCCGTACTCGTCAAATGCGTATTTCTTACCATTGATGGTCTTATCTTTGGTTCTTCCGTCATCAGTTGGATCAGCCTTAACCATCTTACCATTGGACTTGAAGTAGAACCAACGGGTCTGGTCATCATCATCGTTGAATAAAGGTGCTGTATAC
>JBNMGK010000482.1:0-1665 GCA_050872205.1 Enterocloster sp. | reverse complement strand
ATGGAGATCCGGCCCAGGATCTGGGACATTTCCTGGCGCCTACGACTACCTTCTGGAAAACAGATGTGATCCTGGATCAGGACCAGATGGATGCCTTTTTGGATACATATATAGAAAAAGTAAGCGGCCGCTTTGACACCACAGGTTTAAAGGAACGGACTTACATTTATATTCCGGTCACCTGCCTGCGGGGGATCACCTGGTGCGCTATGGCCTGGGTGCAGTATCAGCAGCCGGATAAAGAGATATTCAACCAGTCTACCTTTGATAAGCTGGAAGCATATCTTTCTGATGAGTTTTTAAGCCGGATCGAGAAAATCTGGAACCGGTTTTAAACTATAAATAAATATATTTTTTATTCACAAGGAGGAACTTTATTATGAAGAAACAGTGGAGAGTTTTATTTTTAGCAGCAGCGGCAGCAGCCGTTATGTCAACTGGATGCGGCAATTCTGCTTCTACACAGAACACAGCAGCAACAACTGCAGCTGAGACTACAGCAGCTGAAACCACAGCAGCAGAGGCAAATGCAGCAGAGTCTGAGGCAGCAGAGGTAACTTTTGGCGGAAACCGTACAGAGGAAGACATTGACTGGCAGTATGTAGACGGCAAAGATGCAGTAGCAGCAGTAGGCAGCGATGACGTTCAGTTCTTAGACGTACGTGATGATGATACCTATGCACAGGGACATTTAAAAGGTTCTGTACAGTGCGGATTAAAGGATTTTGAGAGCGCAGACGCACAGAAGGCAATGTATGAACTGGCACAGACCATGGACTCTTCCAAGCCTGTATACATTCTCTGCTACAGCGGTAACAAGTGTGCAAAGACAGCGATCGCAGTTATGAAGGATGCGGGTTTTGATACCAACGAACTGTTCATCATCAAAGACGGCGCTAAGGACAAAGATGTAGCAGCAGCTCTGGTTACAGAATAATTCATTCAGGAGCATTTGCCTTCGGCAAAAATTGATCAAAACGATTGAGAAAAGCAGCCTTATCTGAAAATGGTAAGAACTGCTTTTTTGTTACAATATATATTCGGAGCGTGCCTTGTGATCACAAATAAAATTTATCCTATAAATTCACAAAATAAAATAGAAAAACATTGACTTATAATGGTACATATGATAATAATAAAATATATTCGTGGGATGAATTTGAAACGAAATGAAATGCTGAACACAGGAGGCGTAGAAATGAAGGAGATGTATGATGTTCTGATCATCGGCGGCGGCGTAGTGGGAAGTGCCATGGCGAGAGAACTGTCACGGTACCGTTTAAAGATCGGTGTGCTGGAGAAAAATCTGGACGTATGCAATGAGACCAGCGGCCGGAATTCCGGTGTTGTCCACGGTGGTTTTGCCTATGACCGGGGAAGTTTAAAGGCAAAGCTTTGTGTAGAAGGAAATAAAATGATGGGAGATCTGGCAAAAGAGCTGGATTTTCATTTTATCCGGTGCGGCAAAGTGCTGGTTGGAAATACCGATGAAGATATGGAGACCTTAAAACGCACCATAGAACAGGGAAAAGACAATGGCGCCACCGGGTTAGAGCTGATCGATGAAAAACGCCTTCATGAACTGGTGCCTGCTGTAGTAGGAAAATTTGCCATGTTTTCCCATAACAGTGGCATTGTAGATCCTTTTGGCTATACTATTGCATT
>JBNMGK010000231.1:0-4754 GCA_050872205.1 Enterocloster sp. | reverse complement strand
CTGCCATTGTACTGGGAAGCGGCCTTTCACGTTATGGAAACGGTGGAATGACAGTACGCCTGATCACCATTCTTTCTGCTTTTACAGGAGCCTGGAAGCGGCCAGGCGGCGGTATCTGCGGATGCGACCACAATCTGGGTGATTTTGTTGATACAAAACGGATCACAAGGCCGGATTTCAGAAAAGAACCGGCGCGGATCGTTAATATTAACCAGCTTTCATCTGCTTTAAATGCAGAAGGAAAGGATAAGATCAGGGCATTTTACGTGTATGCAGGCAATCCGGTAAATTCTGTATGTAATCAGACCGGCATTTTAAAGGGAATAGAACGGGAAGATCTGTTTACAGTGGTCCATGAGCGTTTTATGACGGATACAGCTCTTTATGCAGACATTATCTTACCGGCCACATTTTCTGTGGAACAGACCGACTGCTTTAAGCCATACGGATACGGAACCTTTGCTGTGGCAAATAAGATCATTGATCCGCCGGGACAGTGTAAGAGCAACTGGGATACCTTCTGTTTCCTGGCTCAGAAGCTGGGCTTTGAGGAAGATTACTTTAAGCAGACAGCAGAAGAGGCCTTAGAAGATCTTCTTTCTCATCCAGGAAAGGATCTGGCCCGGCTGTCAGAAGAACAATGGCAGTTTTTAAGAGAGGGCGGCACGATTTCTGCAGATTTTGCAGATCACTGTGATTTTAAAACACCTTCCGGGAAGTTTATGATCGTAAATGAATCCTTGAAGGAACCGGTTCCCCGTTATATGCCATGTTATGGCGGTACATATCCATTTCATCTGATCTCAGTGCCTGACAGTCATACTTTAAATTCTATTTTTTTAGAGCGGGACAGTCTCATAGAAAGCAGAGGACCGGCAGCTTTGCTGATCCACCCGGAGGACGGAAAAGAGTTAGGAATCTGTGATGGAGATGCTGTTACTGCCTGGAATGACCTGGCAAGTGTAGAATTTAAGGCTGTATTTACAGACCAAATCGCAAGAAAAACGGCGGCAGCTTCCGGCGTATACAGTTCTTCCATTACAGGAACAAAGCTTCTTGTAAATGCTTTAAACCATGAACGGCTGTCTGATATAGGGGAAGCTACCACACTGAATGATAATACCATTGCTATAAAAAGGAGTACCTGTTGAAACGATATTTTGCACCATTTAAAGAATTGCGTTCTTTGAAAAGAAGAGAGAAATTTATAGTACTGTCCATGATCCCGCTGTATTTTATTGTGATCGGTTTATTGATCCAGCCTGTTCAGGAGATCATTCCCGGGCTCATACGTATTGTGCGGGAGCCGGACGTGCTTATCACTGACTATTTTGCAGTAGGTGGGATCGGGGCGGCCCTGATCAATGCAGGACTTACAACGCTGTTTAGTATTGGCCTGCTTTATTTTTCCGGAAAGGAGATGGACGGCCATACCATTACATCCACCTGCCTGATGTTCGGATTTTCTCTTTTTGGAAAGAACATTGTAAATATCTGGGCTATTCTGGCTGGTGTTGTTTTGTATGCGAAATATCATGGCACTTCTTTAAAGCGTTATCTCTACGTTGGTCTGTACGGTACCAGTCTTTCTCCCATTATGACCCAGATGATGCATATTGGGAAATTTCCTATGCCGGTCTGTCTTTTGCTGTCCCTGCTTTTAGGACTTGCCATTGGTTTTGTGCTGCCGCCTTTGTGTACCCATGTACACTACGCACATCAGGGATATTCTCTGTATAATGTAGGCTTTGGCGCAGGCATTATTGCAACAGTCGTAGTGTCACTGGCTAAATCTTTTGGAATCAAAGTGGAATCCCGTTTGATCTGGTCCATTGGAAATAATACGCTGTGTACTATTTTGTTAATGTCCTTATTTGGATTTATGATCGCGTCAGCGGTGGCAGTAAGGGGAAAAACGATTCTGGAATCCTATGGCCGTATTCTTAAAACCACGGGAATTGCAGGTACGGATTATTTAAAGGATGAAGGCGGTGCAACCACAGTATTTAATATGGGTGTAAATGGCATGTTTGCTACCTTGTTCGTTCTGGCTGTAAAGGGGGATCTGAACGGTCCGACTATCTGTGGCATTTTTACCATTGTAGGCTTCAGCTCTACAGGAAAGCATCTGAAAAATATTGCACCTATTATGTTTGGAGTTTATCTTGCAAGCTTTACAAAAACGTGGGCTATTAATCAGCCTTCCCCAATTCTGGCGCTTCTGTTTTCCACCACACTGGCACCGGTGGCAGGAAGATTTGGTCCTGTCGTTGGCATTATCGCAGGATATCTTCATTCTTCTGTGGCCTTAAACGTAGGAATTGTATACGGAGGCATGAATCTGTATAATAATGGTTTCGCAGGGGGTATTGTTGCTATCTTCCTGGTACCTGTGGTACAGTCTATCAGTGACAGAAGAGCAAGAGCGAGAGGCGGACTGTCTCTGTAATACAATGCCGGTACCTGGCAGCTGCGCTTAAAAAAATAAATTGGAAAAGAGAGGAAGCGGCTTAATAATATGGATGAACGTCTGAAAAAACAGCTGGATTTTGCCCTGGAGATCGATAAAGAAAAAAATATTTTCCGCCAGACCCATTTATCCGGTCACGGAAGAAATGAAAATGATGCAGAGCATGCATGGCATATGGCGATCATGGCCTATCTTTTACAGGAGTATTCCAATGAGCCCATTGATATTACCAGAGTGATGCTTATGTGTCTGATCCATGATGTAGTGGAGATCGATGCCGGAGATACTTATGCCTATGATGAAGAAGGCAAAAAAACCCAGAAAGCAAGGGAAGAGGCTGCAAAAGAGAGGATCTATTCTCTGCTTCCTGAGGATCAGAAAAAGGAACTGGCAGCTATATTTGACGAATTTGAGGAGAGCAGGACGCCGGAAGCTAAATTTGCCCATGCAATGGATAATCTTCAGCCGCTTATGTTAAACAACAGCAACGATGGAGGGGACTGGAGAGAGCACGGCGTCAGTGCGAAGCAGGTTTACGGCCGCCAGAGCCGTACAAAAGAAGGTTCTGAAAAACTGTATGAGATTACAGATCAGATCATAAAGAAACATAAGGAGAAGGGGAATTTAAAATGAAATTAGCAGTTATTTATGATTCAAAAACCAATAATACAGCTGCAGTAGCAGGCTATATGGCAGAGGGAATGAACAGCCTTGATGGGGTAGAGGCAAAAACATTCCTGTATTCAGAAGCAGATACGGAATTTGTGAAAGAATGTGAAGGCGTTGTATTTGGCTGTCCTACATATATGGCAGGTCCTACTGCTGACTTTTATGCCTGGATGGAGAAAAATGCAGGAGGCCTGAAGCTGGCTGGAAAATTAGGCGGTGTATTTGCCACAGAGCAGTACATCCACGGCGGCGCTGACCTGACTATGAACGCACTGCTCATTCATTTGTTAGTATATGGAATGATGATCTATTCCGGTGGTGGTTCCTATGGCAAGCCGGTGATCCATATGGGCCCGGTGGAAGTCAGCCCGGAGAAAGAGAATTTCAAAGAATTGTTTGAGATCTACGGAAAGAGATTTGCGACCCAGGCTTTAAAGATCGCAAAATAAGGATAAACACACTCTTACCGCTCTGTGATGGTCACGATCATCTGATTGGGAAGGCAGACAATGGTATCTGTATCCAGGTGCTTTTTGCCCTGCTTTACACAGAGCTTGTCCGGGCAGCTGGCATCTGCACACCAGATCTCGCCGTCTTTGACGATCAGCTGATTGGTGCCGCCATTGGGTGTCTGGATCGTTACTTCCTGGTCTTCAGACAGGTCCAGAACCTGGGTTACCTGACCGCTGCAGGAGATTTCTGCAGCGGCTCCTTTTTTTCCAGGATGAAGCTACTGGAATAAAAGGAAGGCAAGGGCGAAAACAATAAGAACGCCAGCTAAAATAAGGCTGCGGTATTTTAAATGGGATTTCTGATCCATAAGAAGATCCTTTCTGGTATTTATTTGTAAATAACGTAGGTATAGTAGCATAGAATGAAAGCATTTGCAAGGAATGGTGCTTTGGCAGGGCATCAGAAGGAAAACACGAAAATGAAAACAGCAGGAAGAAAGAATAAAACCACATCAAACCGCGTGGCCCTATACGGTCTGCTTATAGCATTAGCCTTTGTACTAAGCTATATCGAAACATTATTCCCTGTTTATCTAGGAGCACCGGGAGTGAAGCTGGGACTGGCAAATCTGGTAACCGTGATCGCTCTTTATGGTCTTGGCGTTAAAGAAGCTTTTGCCATTAACCTGGTGCGTGTAATATTAGCCGGTTTTACCTTTGGGAACATGGCTTCCATCCTTTTTGGACTTGCGGGGGCATTTTTAAGCCTGCTTTTAATGGCATTATGCAAACATTTCCGCCTTTTTGATATGGTGGGCATCAGTATTTTAGGCGGCGTGGCCCATAATATTGGCCAGTTTTTAATTGCTGCATTTGTGACAAAGACCTTTGGTGTATTTTCCTACCTTCCGGTGCTGCTGATCGCAGGCACTGTGGCAGGAGCGCTGATCGGACTTTTAGGCGGGCTGATCTTAAAGCGGATCAGCCGTATCTTGTAAGACAGGATAAATTCAATAAATATCCAAAGAAAATGACATTGTTTTATAAACCCCTTGCGCTTATAATAAAGTTATCAGTGAATTTGTAAAAATAGTGTGTAAGGGGGATACGCAGATGGTTTATCAGGCAATTAAAGCACTTGTACAATGTGGACTGGATAAGAG
>JBNMGK010000192.1:0-5316 GCA_050872205.1 Enterocloster sp. | reverse complement strand
TTTTCCTGTATTTTCTGTATTTTCCTTATTTTCTTCCGGCTTTTCTTCTGCTTCGGCTCCTGAAGCTGTATCTAAGCCGTCTGTTGTTTTACTTCCTTCTTCCGGCCACTGGCTCATATCAATAAACTCTCCGCTTCGGGGATCTATATGGTGAAGGCTGCAGTAATCCGGTGTATTCTCTGAATAATTTTTCTTTTTAAGAGTACTGTTAATATACAAGGACATGGTCCTGTAGATGACGGCAAATGTAGGCACTGCAATGATCATTCCCACAAACCCAAACAATCCACCAAATAACAGAATAGAAAATAACACCCAGAAGCTTGGAAGTCCTGTGGAGTCACCTAAGATCTTTGGTCCCAGGATATTTCCGTCAAACTGCTGGAGCACCAGAATGAAGATCAGAAAATACAGACACTTCATTGGATCTACCAAAAGGATCAGAAACGCACTTGGCACTGCTCCGATAAATGGTCCGAAGAAAGGGATCACATTGGTAACGCCTACGATTACGCTGATCAGGAGCACATAAGGCATTTTCAAAAATTTCAGGGAAAAGAAACACATAATACCGATGATCAGGGAATCTAGCAGCTTGCCTGTAATAAAACCGCCGAATATCTTGTGGGCAAAACGGACCTCTCCGATCAGGCGGTTGGCTGCTTTTACATTTAAAAAGCCGTATACCATCTTCTTTGACTGGGCGCATAAGGTATCTTTTATATTTAAAAAATATACCATAACGATTAGACCGATCAGTATATTCTTAAGAACTGTGACAAAGCTGATCACACCACTGGAAACCCGGTCAAAGATCAGGGAAATGTTTGGCACCAGATCTGTAGCGATCCAGTTCTGGAAACGCATAACTGCCTCATTGTAGTACGGCATAATACTCTCCTGGAGATGTTCATTGTCCTGAAGAAGCTTTCCTAGCCAAAGAGTCAGGTTATTGATATACTCTGTCAGGCTGTCCTGGAAACCAATGATACTTTCGTAGATCTGAGGGATCAGCATGGAAAACGGACCAATGACAATGGCAAATAATACTGCAAGACTTACCAGCGTGGCAATGCTTTTTGCAAGCCTGCCCCGGCTGTCATCATTTTTTATGATCTTTCCAAACAGATCCTGAACATATCTTTCTGAAGCATTATAAACCGGCAGCATCAGATACGCCAGCACACCGCCATAGATAACAGGCATAAGGATCGTAACGATCTTTCCTACTACTTTAGCGATCACAGAAAATTTTAATAATGCAAAACATAAAAGGACGCTGCAGGCAATCACTGCCAGCGCAGTAAGACCCCAGTCCATAAAAAATCGGAATTTTGAGTTTTTCATATTTTAGTCTGGCTCCTGTGGATGATTATGAAATAGCAGAAACTTCATCTGCTTTTGCTATTTATATGAGTATACCATACTCTGCCAGATTTTAAAAGCAGGTCCTACGTTACAAAAATGTTTTTAATTCTGTTAAAACAAAGGGTTCTGTGTTAAAATACTATGCACATGCATTTTATATTACTTTACAGAAAGAAGGAGATTTTTTGTCTTATATTATAAAAATGGCTCTGGATATCAAAGCCCGTTTTAATCCACCTGCTCACATGTCTTCTCCTATTGAAGCCTACTGCGCCATTGGAACTGTCGCAAAAGCCCTTGGGCTTTCCTGTCCGGAACGCAGGGATACTTTATTTGAAATGCGCCAGGAGCTATCCGATGCAGAGACTGGAAAAACATTCCCCTGCGAACGGATCGAAAAGATCAATCAGATCCTTATGAGCTTTATCCGTGATGAAGAAACAACAGACGCCATGATGGCTTATGTTACATACGGTTATGAAAATGAAAACGGGAATGCTACGAAATAAACACTCCCGTTTTCATTATACATTATAAGATGATCATAAAATGATCCGCACCAACAGCCACACAGCTGCAATTCCCAAAAGGATCATGGAAAAAGCGGCTGAAAGCCCAAACATAAACACTCCCACTGCCAGAGAAATGATAAATCCAAGCATACTGAATACAGCTCCCATCACTTTTCCGCACATCATCAGCAGGATCCCAACAAACTTAAATACACAAATAAGAAATAAAAACGCAAATAAAATACCTAACATTTATCGTATATCCTTTGACCTTTCTAAAATAATATCTACTACAAACCGGTCCACGGCCCAGGAAGCTGCTACAGACAACAGGGCACACCAGAGAATTGGCAAAACCACCTGAAGATACTGGTTCATTCCAGAGCTGAACCAACCATTGTGAACCACCCGGATCAACATATACCAGTGGATCAATATGATGGAATAGCTGTACCGGCTTACTGACGCAAGAATCTTTCCTATTGGCGCAAGGAAACGATCCCCACGGAGAAATACCACAAAAATAGCGGCTGCCATTAACATTGATAAAATGGACTGGTTTGCGATCACATCCATACAGTTTTCACGGGTCGTTACCACCCAGGCAGATACCACCAGCGCCATCACTCCTGCAGCAAACAGCACTATGTCATATTTGCGCATCCAGGACTGGTTGATCAGATAGCCCATAATAAAGATACCCGGCCAGCTGCCTAAAAAGACTGAAATTCCCACTTCTTTTCCTGTAAGTTTTTCAAGGGTATTTACTAACAGACATAAAAGGATCAAAACGGTTAATGCCTTTTTTGCCGGTTCTTTCATTTCCCGAAGCATATACCGGAATGGAATCACAGTAATATAAAGTCCTAACAGTACATAGATCAGCCATAAATGAGGACCTTTTACGAAATTTCCGCTGATAAAGGTCTGTGCGCCGTAACGGATCCAGGAAATGAGATCTGCTTTGGAAATACAGCAGCCTTTCAAATAAAACATTCCATATACAGCAAGAGGCAGCAGTACTTTTAAAAAACGCTTTTTAAAGAAAGCCCCCCAGCTCTCTTCTTTCCAGCCAAGAAGGAGAGCTCCGCTGATCATAACAAACAGCAGATTACAGCTTAATGATACAGCTGACAATAGTTTCAGGAAAATATACCGCTTAGAACCCATAGGATACAACAACGCTAACGGCTCGATCACATGGACTACGATCACTAATATTGCTGCCAGCACACGGATCCCATCCAGATAAACATAGCGTTTTTCCGGCTTTCCTGTATCTTTCCTGTAAGCGTGCTTTTGTTCTCTTTCCTTTCCATACAGACAAAGTCCCCATGCTCCCAAAACCAGAAATACCATCATCCGCAGCCAGTTAAGATGTCCAAGGATCATTCCTGGTGTCAGCATTTTCACTGGCATCCGCTCTGTTACTGCAATAGAGCTAAGGCGGAAATTTCCGTGGATATTTAACCGGAGATTCCCATTGTCTTTTCCAGGAAGAATGATCTTTGCCTCTTCTTTTCCCGGCATAATATAACCTTCCTGTCGGCGGAAACGGTCAAATTTGTCATCTTCTGAAGGAGAATTGTACCATTCCGCTGTAGCAGGTCCTAAAACCGGTTCGCTAAAGGTAAGTTGTAATTGTCCCCAGTTTTCTGCTTTGTGAAAGATCATCATGGCATTGGCATCTGTTGATAAAATACTGCCCTCCTCCCAGGTACAGTCCGTCAGCTCCAGTGCATTTTCCTTTATCATACTTTCCAGGTCCAGTACGCTGCTCTCCTGCCAGTTTCCCGCTAAAACAGCTGAAACCGTAAGCATAACTTCTAAAAGTATGCCTATGATCATTCCTGGTATGATCCATTTTAAATTGTTTGCTTGATTTTTCTTTTCAATTGTTTTTATTTTTTCCATAGTGTACAGTATACCTAAATCATATGATAAGTTCAACCTTATTTTGTCAAATACAAAATCCCTGAAAATTTCATTTCGGATAACTGTTTGACATATACAAGCCAAACAGCTATAATAAGTAAAACATTTTTTCGAAAATTGATCATGATGAAGGGAATCCACTTTACAGGGAAAGGAGAATCATTATGAGCTTTATACCAACGCCCACGATTGGAAAGATCCTATATGAAGAATTTATGGCGCCGCTAGGTATTTCTGCCTATCGACTGGCGCAGGATATCCATGTGCCAATATCCCGCATTCAAGAAATTTTACATAATCGCAGAAAAATCACAGCAGATACATCCTTAAGACTTGCTAAATATTTCGGAGTATCTGACAAATACTTTCTTGATATGCAGAATGATATTGACATTAGAAATTTAAAAACCAAGCCGCAAAATGAAATTGAACAGATTACCGTATGACAAACATATAAGGAGAATCGACAATTATGACATATCTCATAGCAAAAAAATTCAATCAACCTGGATGTATAGCAGTTAAAATGGATGCCGGGAAAGAACTGGCTGAACTGGTTTCTGAAATGGGAAAGAAATATCTCACCAAGGGAATTCAAATTCTCACTGTCTCTGATCCTGAAACGTTTGGAGAATATAAACCATATCGATTTGTTAGCTCAGTAAAAGACTTTATTGATTATATAGAAAAATCTCTCTAAACCGCCGGAAATCTTTGATTTCCCTTGCTTTTTAGAGAGATTTTTCTTTCAGATTTAAATTAAAGCCACTGGCCGGACTCGAACCGGCGACCCACGCATTACAAATGCTTCCGAATCAGCCGGAAAATCAGCCTAAATACTGGCCCTGGGAATGTAGGATGGATTTTCTCCCACTTTTTCCCCCATACTTTAATTTAAGCCTGGCGTACACAAAAAAAGGAACCTTCCGGTTAGTTAGAAAGATTCTAAAAAATTATTAAGTAGCAGTAACCTAACAGTTTCCAAATTTTACAATAACAATACAAATGTATTGAAGCAGAAATGATTTAGCATTATAATAAAGAAAATAGATGGAAGTGAGGTGCTGAACATGGCTACTACAATTCAGGTCAGAGTAGACGATGAGTTAAAGAGTAAATCAGATTCATTATTTAAGGATTTAGGAACAGATACAACAACGGCAATCAGAATGTTTTTAACCCAGGCAGTTGCGACAAATGGATTTCCTTTTGAAATAAAAAGGCAGACAGAATTAAATCCATATGCACCTATGACTGAGACAGAAATGCTTGCAAAATTGGAAAAGTCCAGAGAGCAGGGGATATTCAGAGATGCCGATCTTGTGGTTTCTGATATGAGGTTGAAGTATGGATTATAAAATAGTTTTGATGAGGGATGCAGAGGAGGACCTTGACAGATTCATCACATATCTCTTGTTTGAAAAGAAAAGTGAGCAGGCTGCAAAAAATTTATTAAATGATTTCGAAGCAACAAAAACAAGTCTGTCAAATGTTGCTGGCA
>JBNMGK010000082.1:0-8947 GCA_050872205.1 Enterocloster sp. | reverse complement strand
GTAGGAGATACCTGCTACAGCTTCGCAGAAGACTCGCCTATGTACAACCCGGACGGCAAAGAAGTGATCGCAAGGGATAATGAGATCTCCCTTTTAAGAAAAGAGGATATGTCAAAGGCATATTTCAGCTGTCATACGGATATTACGGTTCCTTATTCTGAACTGGGAGATATTGTGGCTGTAGGAAAAGACGGCAGCCGGATCACATTGATCAAACAGGGAAGATTTGCCTTAGAGGGAACAGAAGGTTTAAATGAGGCCTTAGATTAATATTTTTTTCACAAAAAGTTCATTATTTTACTCTTGTAAAGAAGAGTAGATTTGGGTTATGATTAAGAGTAGCCTAAAATGCACATGTTTCAGTATAAGTACTGAAGAAAGCATTCAGGACGTTCGCACTGCGGGCGTCCTGTTATTTATGTGAACTTTTGAAAACAAGAAGATTACATGTTCATAAGTTGGCTTATTGAAAGAAAGGAGTATTCGCCTACTATGCTGAAAGTTTTATCAAAATGCATCCGTGAGTATAAGCAGGCATCCATGAAAGCACCTTTGATGGTATCACTGGAAGTGGTAATGGAGTGTATCATTCCATTTGTCATTGCACAGCTGGTGAACCGGATGAAGGCAGGTGCCGGTTTCAGCGAGATCGCCATGTATGGTCTGGTGTTAGTCATCATGGCAACACTTTCACTTATATTCGGTATCGCTGCAGGTAATGCCTGTGCCACTGCTTCCTGCGGATTTGCAAGAAACGTTCGAAAAGACCTGTTTTACAAGATCCAGGACTTTTCTTTTGAAAACATTGATCGTTTTTCCACCTCATCACTGGTTACCCGTCTGACTACAGACGTGACCAATGTACAGATGGCTTATATGATGATCGTTCGTATTGCCATTCGTGCACCACTTATGCTTATTTTTGCCTTTGCCATGGCATTTATCATGGGTGGTAAAATGGCCGGTATTTTTATTCTTGTAGTGCCGGTTTTAGGAATTGGTCTGTTTTCCATTATCCGTCTGGTTATGCCGCTGTTTCGCGCTGTATTTAACAAATATGATGCCTTAAATAATTCGGTTCAGGAGAATATTAAAGGTATCCGCGTGGTAAAATCCTATGTGCGGGAAGAATATGAAAAAGAAAAATTTGATAATGCAGCAGAAGATGTGTGCAGAGATTTCACCAGAGCAGAAAAGATCCTTGCATTTAACAATCCACTGATGCAGTTTTGTCTGTACACAGTTACCATTTTTGTCCTGTCAGCAGGTTCCTATACCATTATTACAAGCCGTGGCCTGGATCTGGATGTGGGACAGTTTTCCGCTCTTTTAACTTACAGCTTCCAGATCTTAAGCAGCCTTATGATGCTGTCCATGGTCTTTGTTATGATCACACTGTCCATGGAGTCTGCAAAACGTATTGTAGAAGTGTTAGAGGAAAAAAGCAGTCTGGTAAATCCACAAAACCCGGTTTACGAAGTAAAAGACGGTTCTGTAGATTTTGAAAATGTAAGCTTTAAGTATTCTAAAAAAGCAGAGAGAAATGCCCTGGAAAACATTAACCTTCATATTAATTCCGGTGAGACCATTGGTATCATCGGCGGAACCGGTTCTTCCAAGTCTACTCTGATCCAGCTGATCTCCCGTCTGTATGATACAACAGAAGGTGTGGTAAAGGTTGGCGGAAGAGATGTACGGGAATATGACCTGCAGACACTGCGAAACCAGGTTGCCGTTGTTTTACAGAAGAATATCCTGTTTTCCGGTACCATTGAAGAAAACCTGCGCTGGGGCGATAAAAATGCAACCCCTGAGGAAATGGCCCATGCCTGCAAACTGGCTCAGGCAGAGGAATTTGTCCTGCGTTTCCCGGACAAGTACAAATCCTATATTGAGCAGGGCGGTGCCAATGTTTCCGGTGGACAGAAGCAGAGACTTTGTATTGCAAGAGCCCTGCTTAAGAAGCCGAAGATCCTGATCTTAGACGACTCCACCAGTGCAGTAGATACAAGAACAGATGCCCTGATCCGCAGCGGATTTAAGGAATTTATCCCGGAAACCACAAAAATCATTATTGCACAGCGTATTTCATCTGTTCAGGAAGCCGATCATATTATTGTAATGGACGGTGGTAAGATCCAGGCAGTTGGAAATCATGAAGAACTGATGAAGACCAGCCCGATCTACAGAGAAGTATATGAATCACAGAATAAAGGAGGCGGTCAGGATGAAGAATAATGGAAAAGGCATGCCAAAGGCAGGAAAAAAGACACTTTTCCGCCTGATCCGTACTGTTTTTGGATTTTTCCCGGTACTGATGCCTCTGGTAGTGGCTGGTATTTTATTTAATGCCATTGTAGGTTCCATTCCTGCTGTTTTCATGCAGAAGGTTATTGCAGTAGTAGAGCAGAACTGGCAGTCCGGTGACTGGAACAGCTGCAAAAATGAGATCCTGCGTTATACAGGTATCCTTCTTACCCTTTATGGTTTAGCTCTGGCAGCTTCCATTTTCTATAACCGGAAAATGGCTGAAATCACCCAGGGAACCTTAAAGAAGCTGCGTGAAAAAATGTTTAACAGCATGCAGGATTTTCCTGTAAAATATTTTGATACACACAACCACGGCGATATCATGAGTTATTACACCAATGATATTGACACCCTGCGCCAGTTGATCTCCCAGAGTATCCCGCAGTTTTTAAGCGCTGCAGTCATGGTAACAACGGTATTTTGTATCATGCTTTACTACAGCATCTTGATGGCGCTGGTAGTAGTTGCAGGCGTTGTGATCATGTTAAACATCATCAAAAAAGTAGGTGGAAGCTCTGCAAAATTCTTCATCCAGCAGCAGAAAGCCATTGGTAAGACAGAAGGCTTTGTGGAAGAGATGATGAACGGTCAGAAGGTCATTAAGGTGTTCTGCCACGAAGAAGAAAGCGAAAAAGCCTTTGATGCTATTAATGATGAGCTGTTCCATGTAGCAGAGCAGGCAAATAAATACGCCAACACACTGGGCCCTATCTTAAATAACATCGGCAACCTGCTGTATGTGGCAGTTGCCCTTGCAGGAAGCTTATTCCTGATGCTTAAGGTGCCTAATTTAAGCATCTCCGGATTACCATTTTCTATCAGTATCGTAGTGCCATTTTTAAATATGACAAAGCAGTTTGCAGGAAACATCAACCAGGTTTCCCAGCAGATCAACGCCGTTGTCATGGGTATGGCAGGTGCAGAGCGTATTTTCGGTCTGTTAGATGAAAAGCCGGAGGAAGATGAAGGCTATGTAACTCTGGTAAATGCAGTGGAAAATCCAGATGGAACTCTTACAGAGCATAAAGAGCGTACTGGCGTCTGGGCATGGAAACATCCTCACAGTGACGGAACCGTTACTTATACGAAACTGACTGGTGATGTACGCTTTGAAAATGTAGACTTTGGTTATGATCCAGGTAAGACCGTTCTCCATAACATTACACTGTATGCAGAACCTGGTCAGAAAGTGGCTTTCGTAGGTGCTACTGGTGCCGGAAAGACTACCATTACCAACCTGATCAACCGTTTTTATGATATTTCTGACGGAACCATTCGCTATGACGGTATCAATATCAGCAAGATCAAAAAGTCAGATCTTCGCCGTTCCTTAGGTATCGTTCTTCAGGATACCAACCTGTTTACAGGTACTGTAATGGAAAATATACGCTACAGCAACCCGGATGCAACAGACGAAGAGTGTATCGGAGCAGCAAAACTGGCCGGTGCCCATGACTTTATCACCCGTCTGCCGGAAGGATATGAGACAGTTATTACCGGAAATGGTGAGAATTTATCTCAGGGTCAGAGACAGCTGATCTCCATTGCCAGAGCAGCAGCTGCAGACCCGCCTGTTATGATCTTAGATGAGGCAACATCCTCTATCGATACACGTACAGAGGCTATCGTACAGCGCGGAATGGACGCCCTGATGCAGGGACGTACTGTATTCGTTATTGCACACAGATTGTCCACAGTACAAAACTCCGATGTGATCATGGTACTGGAACAGGGCCACATCATTGAACGAGGCAGCCATGATAAGCTGATTGAGGAAAAAGGAAAGTATTATCAGCTTTATACTGGGGCGTTTGAGCTGGAATGATAGCGTGGGTTTGTAAATAGAATTTGAAGATTTGTGAGAAAAAATGTTCGCTCGGAGTCTTTCAGTGCCTGATTTTGTGAGAAGATTTTTTGTCAGTTGTGTCCAGATTTCTGAGGCGTACGCGGCGCGTACGTTGATGAAATTTGGGCGCAAATGGCGGAAAATCGGCCACAAAGGCAGGTGCATGAAAGACTTCGAGGGGACATATAAAAAAGGGGGAAGGCAGATGGTTGAAAGAAAAGCGTTCTTAAAAGCCTACAACATTGACGAAGATGATTTTAAGGCAGCTGACATTTCCTGGGAAGAGCTGGCAGCAATCTACGATGATTATCTGTCAAAAGAAGAAAAACTTCGGGGAATCGGCAAAGACTTTGTTAATGATTATCTTTATGACATTGAGCGGGCGGGGATCCATTCCTATCGCTACCGTACCAAAAATCCGGGACATCTTTTAGAGAAGATCATACGAAAAAGAAAAGAAGATCCGGAAAAATTTAAAGATCTGAACCGGAGTAATTATTATAAATACATGACTGACCTGATCGGTATCCGTGTATTTTTCCTGTACCGGGAAGACTGGATCTATTTCCATAAATACATTACTACCGTATTTGAAAATGACCCGGATATTTATGTAAAAGACAGAGGAAGGGATTTTGACGAAGATCCGTCCCACTGCTATATTGCAGAGCGACCTAAGGTGTACCGGAGAAATGGTGACACCCGCATTTATGATGAAAATCTCATTGAGATCAAATCCGACGGTATTTACCGTTCTCTTCACTATATTATCAAGTATAAAGGATATTATGTGGAGATCCAGGGAAGAACGCTGTTTGAGGAAGGCTGGAGCGAGATCGATCATGACATCGTTTATCCATATTATAAAGACGATGAAATGTTAAAAGATTTTTCCACATTATTAAACCGCCTTTCCGGTATGGCAGATGAGATGAGCTCTTATTTTCGCAGAATGCGCAGTGTGAGGGAAGAACAGGGGTTACTGGCACATCATTCAGTAGAAGGTAAGAAGGAATTATAGTTCAACCACGATATCTTCTTGTTTCCATATTCATGAAAACAAAAAAACGCCTTCTTTTCCAGGTTCCAGGCGGAACCGCGGAAGAGAAAGCGTTTTTTGTATAAAACAGTGAGCAAAGAGTTTCTGCTCACCTGTTTTCTGCTTTAACCAGCCAGATGCATTACATTGATCAGTAAGATCCAGCTCAGACCGTAGTAAGAAACAACGGCAACCAAGTCGTTTACGGTTGTGATCAGTGGACCGGAAGCAACGGCCGGGTCAACATTGATCTTCTTAAAGAACAGAGGGATGCAGGTGCCTACAGCGCCGGAGATCACCATTGCTAACAGCAGTGCAGCTCCGATACAGCCGGATACAGCATAGGCGAATGCAAAAGGCTTTCCTTTTGCGACCACAATGTATAAGCCAATGGCTGTGAAAGAAAGTACGCCAAGGATTAGACCATTTGAGAAGGCAATGCGCATTTCCTTCCATACCAGCTCCAGCTTTTGCTTGCCTGTAAGGGTCTCATCCATAAGCACGCGGATGGTAACAGCCAGAGACTGGGTACCAACGTTTCCGGCCATGTCAAGGATCAGGGACTGGAAGCACATGATCAGTGTCAGCTGGCTTACTACCTGCTCAAAGAGGCCTACAACAGAGGAAACAACCATACCCAGAGCCAACAGAACTAACAGCCACGGAAGACGTTTCTTTAAACTTTCTTTTAAAGGTTCCTTTAAATCTTCCTCAGCAGTCAGACCTGCGAACTTTGCGTAATCTTCACCCATTTCATCATCAACCAGGTCTACGATGCTCTGGGAAGTGATAACGCCTAACAGTTTGTTGTTATTGTCAAGGACCGGGATAGAGTCCTCAGAATAGTCTTTCAGTTTTTCAATACAGTCATCGATCAGCTCATGACCATATACATAAGGATAAGAGGTAACGATCAGGTCCTCTAAAGGGGAATCCTGTCGTGCAATGATCAGATCCTTCAGATCCATTGCTCCATAAAAGGTCTGATCTTCTGTTACCATAAAAATGGTAGAAATATTGTCATTTTTAGCGGCCTGTTCTACCAGACTGCTCATGGCCTGCTTTACAGTGAGATTTTCGCGGATCACAATACAGTTTGTGGTCATCCAGCTGCCGATCTCATCTTCATCGAATGCAGCGATCACTGCAATATCTTTTTTTGCGTCATCATCCAGAAGTTCTGTAAGAAGAGCACGCTTTTCCTTGGGAGTCATTTTTAATACATCTACAACAGAGTCAGTCTCCATGGCAGAAAGGATAGAAGCCGCCTTCTTTATATCCATTTCATCCAGGTATTCAGCCGCCTGTCTCTGATCAATATGCTCGAAAATATCAGAAAGCATATCTGTATCCAGAATGCGGCAGATCTTGCGCCGTTCTGCTAATGTCAGCTCTGGGAAAATGTCAGCAAGGTCATTTTCATGGTAATCTTCCAGTTTGTTTCTCAGCATGCCCGGTGAGGCATTGCTTCGGATCACAGACAGGATCTCCTGGCTATGGTCCTGAACTTGAACTTTGTTTTCCATTTCTGTCTCCTTTATTCACTTTTTTTGCACAACAAAGCCTGCACAGCTTAAAAATGTGCAGAACAAAAAATCGCAGGACCATAAGATTACGGGTCCTCCTTATTACAGCTTTGCGATGGATATTACGGGAGTTGTAAAACGGGATAAGAAATGAAAAAGAAATTCTGTTATGATCGATTGATAAAGGCGCTGATTATACGAAACAGAACAGACCGCTGTTTTCCTTATATCCCGTGTGTCTACTTCGCCCATGACTATCGCAACCGTCCATTCTGTTCACCTGCCTTTTTCGTAAAATTTATGATTTATCAGCCAGAAGTGTTTATTAACAACTTCTTTACATATTATAAAGCCTGCAACAAAAATTTTCAATATAAAATGTGTACAGCCGGCGATAAAAATGTGTAAAATTTCTCAAAAAGGCGTGTGAAAAGATGTGGAAAAAAATCCATCTTATAGAGAAAAAGTTTGGCAGAAAAGTGCTGTTATTTTGTAAAAAAAAGAAATAAAAATTGTGAAAAACAGAAGAGTGCTGGGAAACGTAAGGATTTTTGGGGAATCCACTTGTATAGTGAAATTATTTTAGGTATAATGAAACGAGATATACTAAGATGAAAGGGGCAGACTGCCCTTTCATCAGACAAAAATAGGAGGAATACTCGTGAACAGAGAGAAGATTATTGTAATCGACTTTGGCGGTCAGTACAATCAGCTGGTTGCCCGCCGTGTACGTGAGTGCAATGTTTATTGTGAGATCTATTCTTACAGAACTGATATTGAAAAGATCAAAGAAATGAATCCAAAGGGCATCATCTTAACCGGCGGACCAAACAGTGTATATGAAGAAGGCGCTGCAACCTGCAGCAAAGAGCTGTTTGAACTGGGAATTCCGGTACTGGGCTTATGCTATGGCGCACAGCTGATGATGCATTTATTAGGTGGTCATGTATGCAAGGCACCTGTTCGTGAGTACGGAAAGATCGAAGTAACCGTAGACAATAGCAGCAAGTTATTTAAGAACGTATCTGAAAAGACCATCTGCTGGATGAGCCACAACGATTACATCGAAAAAGAAGCTCCTGGATTTAAGATCATTGCTCATACAGACAACTGCCCTGTAGCAGCTGCCCAGTGGGAAGAGAAGAACCTGTATGCCATCCAGTATCATCCAGAGGTACTTCACACAGTAGAAGGAACTAAGATGCTGTCCAACTTCGTATACAATGTATGCGGCTGTGCAGGTGACTGGAAGATGGATGCCTTCGTTGAAAATACAATCAAAGCAATCCGTGAAAAAGTTGGAAATGGTAAAGTGCTGTGTGCATTGTCCGGTGGTGTAGACTCTTCTGTAGCAGCAGTTATGCTTGCAAAGGCAGTTGGCGACCAGCTGACCTGCGTATTCGTAGATCATGGTCTGCTGCGTAAGAATGAAGGTGACGAAGTAGAAGAAGTATTCGGACCAAACGGCCCATACAACTTAAACTTCATCCGCGTAAACGCTCAGGACCGCTTCTACAGCAAATTAGCAGGCGTAGAAGAGCCAGAGAGAAAACGTAAGATCATCGGTGAAGAATTCATCCGTGTATTTGAAGAAGAAGCAAAGAAGATCGGTGCTGTAGACTTCCTGGTACAGGGAACCATTTATCCAGACGTTGTAGAAAGCGGTCTGGGTGGCGAATCCGCAGTGATCAAGTCCCACCACAATGTAGGAGGACTTCCTGACTACGTAGATTTCAAGGAGATCATCGAACCTCTCCGCGACCTGTTCAAAGATGAAGTACGTAAAGCCGGCTTAGAGCTTGGCATCCCAGAAAAACTGGTATACCGCCAGCCATTCCCGGGCCCAGGCCTTGGAATCCGTATCATCGGCGAAGTAACCGCTGAAAAAGTAAAGATGGTACAGGAAGCAGATGCCATCTACCGTGAAGAGATCGCAAACGCAGGTCTTGACCGCAGCATCGGCCAGTACTTCGCAGCCCTGACCAACATGCGTTCCGTAGGTGTCATGGGCGATGAGAGAACCTATGATTACGCCATTGCATTAAGAGCAGTCGACACCATCGACTTCATGACTGCAGAAGCAGCCGAGATTCCGTGGGAAGTACTTGGAAAAGTGGCAAGCAGAATCGTTAATGAAGTGAAGCATGTGAACAGAGTGCTTTATGACTGTACGGGTAAGCCACCGGCTACGATTGAGTTTGAATAGTAACATACACCCCGCAAACC
>JBNMGK010000386.1:0-2579 GCA_050872205.1 Enterocloster sp. | reverse complement strand
GCCTGATCACCAACTTTGCTTTTGGTATGAACAATGGTCCGGCCCTTACAGTCAGCCGCAATTTCGGCGCAGGAAATGAAAAAAAGATGAAGCAGGCAGTGTGCTGGATGACTATTTTATCCATTGGAACTGCCTTTGTACTTTCCGGTGGTTTTCTGCTGTTTCAGAAAATATTACTGGAACTGCTTAAAATACCAGAGGAGAATATGACAGGAGCGCTGGCATATCTGACTGTGATCCTGGCAGGTGTTCCCCTGACTATGATCTATAACCTGGAAGCAGGCCTTCTGCAGGCGGTAGGAAACAGTCTTACACCTTTGTGCCTGCTGTTATTCAGCAGCGTGTTAAATGTAGGGCTTGATATTGTATTTATGGGAACTCTGGCTATGGGAGTCCGTGGAGCAGCTATTGCTACCGTACTGGCCCAGGGAGTCAGCGCTGTGTTGGGATTTGGCTATATCCTGGCTAAGTATCCGGAGCTTCGTTTTACCAGAAAAGAGCTTCATGTATCACCGGCATTTGTGGCAGGAATGTTTGAACATGGGCTGAGTATGGGGCTGATGAGTGCCATTTACAATATTGGAAGCGTAGCCCTCCAAAGCAGTATCAATGCCCTTGGCAGTGTATACATAGCAGCTCAGGTAGGTGGAAGACGTCTGGCAGAAATGTTTTATGTTCCGGGAGTGGCGCTGGGAACCAGTATTGCTACCTACAGCAGCCAGAACTACGGCGCAGGAACCAGATCACGGATCAAAAAAGGTATTCTGACGGCTATTTGGATGTATGGTGTGTGGTGGCTCATCGCCCTTGGATTTACCATTTTCCTTGCTCCGGCAGCTGTAAGGTTTATTACAGGAACAGATAATAAAGATGTTATTTATTATGGCTCCTTATATCTGCGCGTCAGCATTCCCATGATCCCGCCTATGGCAGTGTTAGTGATCCTGCGAAGCGCATTCCAGGGAATGCAGCATCTGCTGGCACCTCTGTTTTGCAGCGGGCTGGAGCTGATCGGCAAGGTGATCTTTGCTATTTGGCTGGTGCCAATCTGGGGATATCCGGCAGTATGTGCCTGTGAACCGGTTACCTGGGTGGTGTGCTGCGTGTTTATTCTGGTGGCGCTGTACCTTTTCCGGGGAGATTTTAAGGATCAGCTGATAAAAGAATAAGAAAAATCTATAACGCCTGGAATGTGTGAAAAGCATGTTTCAGGCGCTTTTTGACGTAAATCATACATTTCTTATACATTCCTCTGGTAGTAGATTTTACATGTCTTTTTTATACTGAAAACATAGTTAAAACAAAAAAACATGTTACAGACCTAAAAAAGACAGAAAGGGAATGGATATGAAAAAGAGAAGAATTGCAGCAGGACTTTTAGCAGGCGTATTAGTGATCGGAGGACAGCAGGTGTGGGCTGCTACCACACATTATAATGACTCCGCAGTAACTGGTGGCTCCAAGCAGTGGAGGCAGTGGGTTGCAGACTGGAACCAGACAGCCACAGATTTTACAAAAGTATCTTTAACACCAGGCGGTGCAGCTTCTGAGCTGAACTTTGCATGGTACAGCGAGGGAAATGCTCCAACACCGGTTGTTTATTTCGGAACTGACAAGGATAATCTTAAAGCCTGTTCAGGAACAGCAAACAGTGTAGACCCGGCTCTTACAGGTGGAAAAGCTTACAGCTATAACTATGTAACAGTAGATGGTCTGAAAGAGAACACCACTTATTATTATTCCGTAGAAAAGAGCGGTGTGAGAACTCCAGCAGAAGTTTACAAAACAGGAAGCTTTGAAAATGTAAAGATCCTTTATGTAGGCGACCCACAGGTAGGCGCTTCCAAGGGACAGCCGCAGGGAGAAGGAAAATTAAGCGCAGACTCCGGCGCAGCGAATACAGCAGCCCGCAATGACGGTTTTGCATGGGACCGCACCTTAGACGCAGCTCTTACGCAGAACCCGGATCTGAATTTTGTGATCTCCGCCGGTGACCAGGTAAATAAAACAGGAAAGCCAAAGGAAGAAGAGTATGCAGCTTATCTTTCCGCAGATGCATTAAAGAGCCTTCCGGTAGCAACTACCATTGGAAACCACGACTCTTTAAACAAAGATTACAGCTATCATTTTAATAACCCGAACCCAACGGGTCTTGGAATGACAGAAGCAGGGGGAGATTATTATTACAGCTACGGACCTGGACTTTTCATTGTATTAAATACAAATAACTACAATGTGGCAGAGCATGAGCAGGCGATTAAAAAAGCAGTTGCAAACTTCCCAAATACCAAATGGCGTATTGTGACCATTCATCAGGATATCTACGGTTCCGGCCTGGATCACTCTGATACAGACGGTATGATTCTTCGTACCCAGTTAACACCTGTATTTGACAAGTATGACATTGACGTAGTCCTTCAGGGACATGACCATACATACAGCCGTTCCAAGATCCTCTATGGAGACGGAAAGACACATGGCTC
Source organism: Enterocloster sp. (assembly GCA_050872205.1). GTDB lineage: Bacteria > Bacillota > Clostridia > Lachnospirales > Lachnospiraceae > Enterocloster. The sequence continues at coordinate 96 of JBNMGK010000386.1, read as the reverse complement.
TTATGAATTCAGACTGGATGAAACAGGTCTGGACTATGACTGGGATCATGCTTATAACAACAATACAGGGGAGAGCATTACTTTAAATCCTCTTTC
>JBNMGK010000363.1:0-2910 GCA_050872205.1 Enterocloster sp. | reverse complement strand
GCACCGTAAAGACAGGGATCTCCTGTATGAAGACGAACCACCTGTTTTTGCTCTTTCCATGCCTGCTCTATGACTTCCACAACCTGCTCCAGGGTCATTTTCGCGCTGTCATAGATCACAGCCCCCTGTTTTGTCTCCTTTAACAGACCTGGATTCACCAGGGAACCTGCATAAATAACAATATCCGCCTCTTTTAAAAGTCTCAGTCCTCTTACTGTGATCAGATCCTCTGCTCCCGGACCTGCCCCTACGATATGTACCATATTTCTCTTCCTTTCCAGGATCTTATTTTACTGTGTATCTTCTATCTCTTTTATGATCATTTTTCATATAGTTTCACTGTCAGTCCAGCTTCGTCATATCCTGAGCCAGTATCCTTTTTAACATCTCCTTAGCTCCTGGAGACATGCCCAGAATGCCTCTTTCATTGGTAAACAGGATACACTCTACTTTCATGGACTCTCCAGCCCGCAGCGTCAGATGCTCCCAGGCACGTCTTACTACCTGTTCCATGACCTTTTCCCGAAGTCCGGGAACTGTTTCCAACAGTTTTAGTCCCTGGTCTACTGTAACCGACTCTAAGATCTCCCGGATCAGTTCTGGCCCTGCACCGCAGGCGCCGCCCCATGCTGCCAGGGTTTCCATTCTTCCATCTGCTACAGAGGAATGGGTATTCATCACACCGGCTGCCAGTTTGATCAATTTGCCACCATGACCTACTAACAGTACCTCTTCTATATTTTCCTGTACCGCCATATCCAGGGATTCTCCGATGAAATTGCTGCATTTCACAGCGTAATCCAAATTTGCATCCAGTTCATCCCGCAAAAAGCTTTCTCCATAATTTCCCGGTGTCAGGATCATGCTTTTTAGTCCGGCTACATGCTTCTGATGCAGCTCCAGGCGGATGGTATCTGTCAGTGCTTTCTCGCTCATAGGCTCTACCATGCCGCTGGTTCCCAAAAGGGAAATTCCGCCCTTTATTCCCATACGGGGATTAAAGGTCTTTTTGCTGATCTCTAACCCCTGAGGAATAAATATTTCAATGTGCAGACTGCCTGAAAATCCATATTGTCTGCAGGCTTTTTCCACATGGGTAAATATCATTTCCCTTGGCACAGGATTAATAGCAGGTTTTCCCACTTCACAGGCCAGTCCCGGCTTTGTAACTGTTCCAACGCCTTCTCCTGCTGTAAGATGAAGCCGGATACCGCTATTTTCCCAGATATATCCCTCTGTCTCCGGTTTATCATCTTCGTATGATACCCTGGAATATACGGCAATCCCATTGGTCACATCCGGGTCATCCCCGGAGTCCTTTCGCACAGCGCACACTGCCTGCTCTTTTGTAAAGCGGATCTCCTCCATCTCCAGATCCAGGTCCACTCCCTTAGGCGTGGAAACCTTCACCTGTCCTACCCGTTTCTGCCCTAAGAGCATAAGAGCTGCTGCCATAGAAGCTGCTGCCCCGCAGGTGCCGGTGGTATATCCCCATCTTAACTTTTTCTGATTTTTGTATACATACATCTCTTCCATGTAAATACCTGCAGACCTTTCCTCTTGTGGTATCATACCATATTACAGATTATTGTACAACTTCCATATATTTACATAAATAAAAGCAGAAAAGAAAAACAGGAAAAGCTCCCTTCCTGTTTAGAAGCCTTTCCTGCTTATCCTTTATAATTTACTTTTTTATAAATCTACTGTGATAAAGATATCATAGATTGCCTTAATAGCAGTCTCAAAATCAGCATTCTTAACACCGATGATGATATTCCATTCACTGGAGCCCTGGTCGATCATTTTTACATTGACTCTTGCATGTGCCAGTGCGGAGAAAATACGGCCTGCAGTACCTCTGTTGGAACGCATTCCTCTTCCTACTACTGCGATCAGCGCCAGATCTGACTCTAACTCAATGGTATCTGGCTCTGCTACTCTGTGGATACCTGCTACTACAGACTGCTCATAAGCCTCAAATTCAGACTGATGAACGAAAACAGTCATAGTATCAATACCGGATGGCATATGTTCAAAGTTAATACCATATTTCTCAAATACGCTTAAAACCTTTCTCCCAAAGCCAACCTCAGAGTTCATCATTGCCTTTTCAATGTTAATAGAGCAGAAGCCCTTCTTACCTGCAATACCGGTAATGGTATGACGAGGCTTGCGGCAGGTGGTCTCTACGATCAGTGTTCCCTTATCATCCGGACGGTTGGTATTGCGGATATTAATCGGGATACCTTCCTTGCGTACCGGGAAAATAGCATCTTCGTGAAGAACGCTTGCGCCCATGTAAGCCAGTTCACGAAGTTCTTTATAGGTAATGGTTTCGATCACCTCTGGATCTTTGATGATCCTTGGGTCTGCTACTAAAAATCCGGAAACATCAGTCCAGTTCTCATACAGGTCTGCGTGGATCGCCTTTGCAACGATAGAACCAGTTACATCAGAACCACCTCTGGAGAAAGTCTTTACAGTACCGTCATGACGGGAACCGTAAAATCCAGGGATAACGGCTCTCTCTACATGCTCTAAGCGCTCAGAAAGCTCTTTATCAGTAATATCTGCCTCGAAGTTACCATTATCATCAAAGAAGATAACCTCTGCAGCATCAATAAACTCATATCCCAGATAATTTGCCATAACGATACCGTTTAAGTACTCGCCTCTGGAAGCTGCGTAATCTCTTCCTGCTTTTGCCAGGAAATTTTCTTCGATTTTATCAAATTCATGATCCAGGTTCAGGTTCAGATCCAGTCCGTCAATGATCTCATTGTATCTTTCTTTGATCTTATCAAGGATCTTCTTATAAGAACGTCCCTCTGCTACTGCGTCATAGCATGCATACAGCATATCGGTTACTTTCTCGTCCTTGTCATTGCGCTTGCCTGGTGCAGACGG
>JBNMGK010000038.1:0-14105 GCA_050872205.1 Enterocloster sp. | reverse complement strand
TCCAGAAGAACCGTTGCAAAATACCGTGAAGAAGAAGGCATACCGGATGCCAGTGGCCGAAAGGAATATACCTGATAAAACTTTTTCAAAAAACTTTCAAAAAACGCTTGACTTTTTTTCTAAAAAAAGGTAAGATATCACCGTTGTCGGTAATACAGATCATTACTGACCGGGATGCCCAGATAGCTCAGTTGGTAGAGCAGAGGACTGAAAATCCTCGTGTCGTTGGTTCGATTCCGACTTTGGGCACTGTGCAGGTGTAGTTCAATGGTAGAACACTAGCCTTCCAAGCTAGATACGTGGGTTCGATTCCCATCACCTGCTTTGAAAATTAAATATTTTCAATTTATGCGCGAGTGGCTCAGGGGTGGAGCACCACCTTGCCAAGGTGGGGGCCGCGGGTTCGAATCCCGTCTCGCGCTCTTATTTTTTATCCCGGTTATGCCGGGATTTTTTTATTTGTTGATTTTCAATATAATTGCAGTATAATGGTATTACAACAATTTAAGCCAGAGGGAGGAATAATACTATGAAAAAGCATTTTTTGAAAAAAGCAACCCTGATCGCTCTCGCAGCATCTATGACCATCGGAGCTGGATTTACATCATTGGCAGCTGGCTGGAAAAGTGATGCAAACGGCTGGTGGTGGGAGGATGATTTCGGCGGATATTATGCAGACGGCTGGGCATGGTTAGACGGAAATCACGATGGTGTTGCAGAAAGCTATTGTTTTGATGCAAGAGGTTACCTTTATGTCGGCACAACAACTCCGGATGGATATACAGTAAATAAAGACGGTGCCTGGATCAAAGATGGCGTGGTACAGACAAAATCAACATCAACTACCGATACAAACGATGCTTCACAGAGCAGCCAGAATGATGATTACAGCGGAACTTATGTAACTTCCTACGCAACCTATATACTCACATACAACAAGAGTACAAATTCCATTCACCAGAAATCTATATACAACGATGGTTCGTACTATGAGGATGATTACGTATACAACGGAATCTATGGTGGAATCATATATTTTGATCTTGATTCTGACGAAGATAAAGATTGCATCATGTTTGCAGGCCCTGGACGTATGTATACATATGACGGCATGATCGTCAGCAGAAATTAATCTAATGTTCTCTCGGAATCTTTCTGTGTCTGATTTTGTGAGAAGATTTTTTGTCAGTTGTGCCCAAATTTCTGAGGCGTACGCGGTGCGTACGTTGATGAAATTCGGGTGCGACTGGCAGAGAATCGGCCACAAAGGCAGGTGCAGGAAAGACTCCGAGAGGACATTCTATACAGACAAAGAGCCGGTGTCCAACACATTTTAGTTGGCGGACACCGGCTCTTTTTAGGCTTTATGTAGTTGGATCAGGCCAGAACCTTTCCTTCCGGGAACAGGCTTCTGAATACAGTTCTTACTAACGGTCCTGCGATCAGCAGCTGGAAAGGCAGCGCCATAATGAAGTTTTTAGGAATGTTGGTCAGCCAGATGATGAGAAGCAGGCCCCACTGTCCGGAACGGACACAGGCTTCCATTGCGCCATAAAATGACATGATGACCACCATAGGAACTACCATACAGGTAGAAACTGCGATTATTTTCTTTAACACGCTGCTGTCTCTGTTAACAAAGAAACGGAACGCAACTCCTTTTGCAGGTCCGGATACTACAAACCAGTCCATGCAGAAGGCAAATACAACGGCAATCGGGAATCCCAGCCATCCTTCACGAAGCACCTCTGTGCTGAAACCACCCATATGAAGGGTAACATTATACATGCTCATCCAGAGCACCATGGTAAAACACATCATTACACTGTAGATCAGACTTTCTCTTTTGTTCTGCGGCATTTTTCATTTCTCCTTTATCTTTTCTCTTTGGTGTTTATAGATGCACACGGCAACAAAAAAGAGACCACACGGGGACCTGGAAACATGGTTTCATGTTTCACGGTGACTCGTTTGATCTCTACTGTTATATTCAATATGTTCGTATGCAATCTCACTGCGTCGTACGCTTGCGCATTCTGTTTTGACAAGGCATTATTATAGCATCTATATTTCTCTTTTGTAAGTACTTTTTTACAAACAATCCGGGAATCTATTTTTCCTGATTCAGATACTCCATGATCCCCATATGTAAGGTCCATGCCAGCCGGTCCTGATAGTCTTCTGTTTCCAGCTTTTTCGCCTCTTCTCCATTTGATAAAAATCCGCATTCTGCAATGACAATGGGCTCTTTTACATGAAGCAGAAGATAATAATTATCGTTGGCTTTTGCCTGTCTTTTATTTTCTTCTCCCAATACATAGTCAAAACGCTTTTGCAGGATCTGGGCCAGTTTCTTGCCTTTCACAGATGTTTTATAATAAAATACCTGTCCACCCCGGATAGCTTCTTCGTGGTAGCTGTTCTGGTGAATGCTGATAACCAGATCCGGCTTTGCCTCCTCGATCAGCTGACAGCGCTTTCTCATATCTGCCATTTTTTTATGGGCATCTGTGGAAGAATAAAGCCCCATATCCTGATCTCTGGTAAGGACTACCGTCACATCTGAAGCTTCCAGGTAAGTTTTAAGCTTCTTTGCGATCTCCAGATTAATGTCTTTTTCCAGCTGTCCGTTGATCCCTACTTTTCCCGGATCAGTGCCCCCATGCCCGGGATCAACACAGACAACATATTTCTTTTGCTCTCCAAAACCATTTTCCGACTGTATATACTGCACCCCGGCTGCTGCTAACGTCCCTGCCTGCCAGGATAGAAATGCAACTGTGCAAAGAAGGACCGCTCCCATAAGAAGCTGATAAGGAGACTGTTTCATGGATCCGACCCGTTACATTCTTTTTATCCAGTATATTCAGGAACATTTAAAATTATATTATTCATTTACTTCCAGATAGTTATAATCCTTTACTGCGTCTTCTACGATATATTCCAGATATTCAAATAATACCATAGGATAGCAGTATTCCTGCCACATTTTATAAGCAGGTGTATTGGTAGCATCTTTCACGATCTCATAGGCTTTTCCACCGTAGCAGGCTGCATTTAACTGTGCATATACCTCTGACATCTGCTCTTTCTGCCGTTGGGTCAGCTTTACAAAGATATCCCCTGTTTCCTCTTCTGCCGAGTCTTTCATAGCATCATAAGACTGATTATAAAAAATAGTCTTTAATGCCGCCGGAGCATAGGTATTAAAATTCAGCAGGTTCTCATCTGTATTATTATGCTTTCTGGCCCATTTTTCCATATCCACCTGTTTTGTATGATAGGAAAATGTTTCATCATTGCGGTATTCCAGCACTCCGTACTGACATGGAGGCGTAGAAAGAGAGCTGGTGACGATCTCATAGATACCGCGGTCTTCCTCATCTCTCATATAATGCTGTACATGGAGATGTCCGCTTAAAAACAGAGGAACGTCTGCTTCCTCCAGACGATTCACCAGCTCTTCACTGTGTTCAATGGTGCAGTCTTCTACATAGATCTTGCTTTCATCTAACAGGTTGTGATGTGCTACCGGCAAAAGGATCACTCCGTCTTCCCAGGCTTTTTCTAACTGGTCATCGATCCAGTCATAAGTCTCCGTTTTGATCATGCCGCCTACTTTATTAACAGGACTGTACTGACAGCTGTCTAACATCAAAAGACGCATATCCGGCCCCAGATCATAGGTGTAGCTTAAAGAGGCCGAATCTCTGCTAAGGGCTTCTTCATAACCGAAATCATTATAAATTTCCGCAAATTCATTGGCAGTGATCACCTCTGCCGTCTGCCTCGTCCTTCCATCAAAGGAAGCCGCATTCATGTTGTTGATATCATGGTTTCCAGGAATGACTACCACCTGGACACCGTCTTTTTCCACCTGTTCCAGCTTTTTAGCCAGCTCTTTGTGGCTTTCTTTTTCTCCATTTAAGGTCAGGTCACCGCTTAAAATGATCACGTCCGGCTTCAGGGCCTCTGCCTGCTCAAAAGCTGCGTCTGTGATCTCCCACACATAGTTGGTCAGCTTTCCGTCTCCATGTTCCACCATGTACTGAAATTCTTCCCCTTTATCAGTAAGGGAATCTGCCAGATAATGAATGTCTGTCATAAGGACAATGCGCTTTCCGTCCTTCATAGGCTGCGCTTCTGTCTCTTTTTCCCCATGTGGAAATGGCTCTATATCTTCAGGGTGGGCATCTGTAGGCTTTTGCGTTTCTTCTTCCGCTTCCCCGGACGGCTGCTGTTTTGTTTCCTCTTGTGTATCTGTTTCTGCCTTGGAAGCATTTGCCGGCTGCGTATCCCTGTTTCCCGGAAGCAGGCTGCACCCGGTTACAGACACGCAAAATACTGACAGCAATGCTGCTGCCATGATCAGTTTCTTCTTTTTCATCCTTCATCCCTCGTTTTCTTCTACTCTGACGCCCTTTTATCCGCCAGAACTATTTTACTTCATCCATAACAGCCCAGATATCCGCTGTTTCAAATCCAAGCTTCCAGCAGGCGATTCCTGCCAGATCGTATTTATTTACCAGATCTTTTTTCAGACCCAGTGATTTTTCTTCTTCCATCCAGATCTTCTGGGTTCCGTTTTCATTTTCTGTTTCACCATAATACTGGCCCACATCCTCCTGCCAGGTCAGTTCCACATTATTTTCATCGATCCACTTTTGGGCAGCCGTTATACCATAGGCTTTGGATGTGGTCTTTCCGTCTTTTTCAGTCCATACCCTGGTATAGAAAGGAACACTGTTGATCAGCTTTTCCTTTGGCACTTCCTCCAGTGTGCCGGTAATGCCATTTTCCACATAAGAAAGAGATGCAACAGAACCTGCATCGCCTCCTGCGAAATGTTCATCGTATCCCATAACGATCACATAATCCGCTACGATCCCCTGTTCCTTCCGATTGTAGAAGGAGCTGTACATTGCAGGAACATAATCGTCTACCGACAGTACCAGTCCCTTTTGTCTGCATGATACGGACATTTCACGGATAAACTGCACATAATGGGGACCTGCAGATGATTTCAGGCTCTCAAAGTCCAGATTAAAGCCGTCAAAACCATAGGTATCAGCCTCTTTCATCAGATTTTCGATCAGCTTTTTCCTGGTAGTGGTGGAAGAAAACAGTTTGCTGGAGTCTACATTTTTCACACTTTCTTCTGTACTGATATTGTCAAACATAGCCCATACCTGCAGTCCCAGGGCATGCGCCTTGTCTACGTAGTCTTTGCTGGCAAGAGATGTATAATTACCATCATTGTCCGTTATATTAAACCAGGTTGGCACGATCACATTCATACCTTCGGCAGTCTCAGCTACCTTATCCAAAGTGGCATTGGCGTCCTTTGTTGTCACCTGGTGGAAACCAAGACGGATCTTTCCCTCCAGAGAAATATTGGTATACACAGGCGCGTTAAATTCACTGACCGGTGTCTCTTCCTCTGTTTTACTTAAGCGGTTATTTTGCACATATCCAATATAACCGTCTTCTGTGCGCACCTTTGACCATTTCTCCATTTGCTCTAAGATCTGCACAGAGGTTCCCTTGTCTTCTGTATTAATGATCTCACTGCGGATGCCGCCTTTTACCCGGAGAGCGGTTTTCCGGCGGAGTGTGGCTGTCTCGTATGTATCCCAGTCTGTGTCAATAAATACCCGTTTGATCTCACTGGTAGCAAAGGCTTCTTCCCGAATATCCGTGTAATTTTTCACAAGTCCTAAGGACAGATACACTTCCCCGTCTTTTTCTTTTAACAGAGGCCCTGCATCTCCCTGGGCAGCTGCATCTGCATAGACGATCTCATCTGGAAGAGCATAAACCAAAAGCTTTTCCCCATCATCCCAGTAAAATCTCTGGTTTACATGATCATCCACCCAATCCACAGGCAGATATACCTGTCCATCCTCATAAATGCCCTTTTCATCCTGAAGCTCATTGTCTAAAAGCAGTGCTACCTGCTCTCCCTTGATCTGGAAAACGTCCCGCTTATCTGCCAGTTCTGTACCTGGTCTGAGATATTTTCCATATAAAAAACCAGCTGCGCCGCCCACAGCCCCAAGGATCAAAAGCCCTGCCATCACTGCCGGCCCGCAGCCTCTTTTTTTCCTTCTGGTCCGTTTTCTGCTTCGTCCTGTTGATCTATTTTCCATGTGAATGCCCTCTTATGTATGCTATAACATTTTACTGGTGATCTATATCTATGTATCTATTTACTTCTTAATATTCTATGTCTCATTTTATATTATTCCATTATATTGTACAAGCTTTTTCACAGTATTACCAACTTTCACACGGACATTATGTATTATAATCCGCGTGATTTTCTGCACATAAAAAATACCCCATAGACAGCTATTATCGCTTGCAGGCTGAGATGGTTATTTTCTCACACTGCTGTCTACAGGGTATTCTAAGCATGATTTCTGATTTTTCTATTTTTTCTAATTTTCTAATCTATTCTATATTTTCTTCATTCAGCATCTTATCTTACTTCATCTATCACCTGCCTGTTTCTTTTTCTGGTCCGTAGAAAGGTATACCTTATCGAAACGTATTTCTTTTAAGCCGCCTTTGTCTGAGCAGACGTAGTCTCCCATATAGAATCCCCCATCTTCTCCTACTTCAAAAATGCGGCTCCAGTCAGCTTCCCGACATATTTTTCCATCTATGAGGATAGGAATCCCCCGTTTTTGAAATCTTCGAAGCCCATCTAAGTAGTCTTTCCGGTTTCTTGCATCCTCGTTTTGCTTTTTGCTTTTCATACTGTAATTCCCAATATCAGAACGATATTCTTTTTCTCACCCAAAGAGGTTTTCGTGACATACATCCTGTAAGATCTTTGTGAAATACCGTCCATTCTCCTTTTTACTTAAATATACCAGCAAACCATTCCATGGTCTGAATATCCACTGAAAAAGCATCTGCTGAAAGTGGGATCTGCTTTAAGGAAATGTGAAACTGCCGTTCTATTTCTCCTTTTGTGATCTTGCTGCCAAAAGCAGTCATACAGATCCATTCTCCTGCTGTTTCCCCTTTCTCTGTCAGCAGTCCCAGAAACGCTTCCAGTTTCCATTCTGACAGGTCTGCTACCAGGACTTTTTTTGTACACCGAAGCCATTCTGGAAAGATCTTTTCTCTGATCTCACCAAAATCAATGAGTATTTCCTGGTAATCTTTTTCTATGCATGCAGCCAGTACAGTTGGATCTCCTTCACAGTAATAATCCACCCCCAGCAGCCGGAAATGATCTTTTCCTTTCAAAGAGCGGCTGCCTTCTTTTCCAGCAGCACTTAAAAATGCTCTTATTTTTTCCAGATCTTTCTGTAAATTCCACTGGATAACCGCTGTCTTTTTCTGCCTGCAGCTGCAAAGGTAATTGGCCGCCTGGAGTACAAAATGAGTCACGCCTGTTCCTCTGCCTGCTCCGGCTATCCCCATAACCTGTGCCGTATGTGCCATGGAAACCTCCTTTTCACCCCATAGGGCCTTTGGTCCGTTTTTTGTATACAGTTTTCTTGTATACAATTTAAAAGAGCGTTTAAAAAGTCTGTGCCTTCTGATCCTGGATGAAAGGGATCTGCATATTCCGGTGTACAAAAGAGAATCGGACTGTATCCAAGAGCCATATCACGGTCTTTCTTCTTTTGCCTATGACGCCAGATAAAAAACGCCGTGAATTCTCTGGATATTTTCATAGTCTTAAGCATCCTATCCGCATTCCCGTACTCCCACAGGTTTTCGCTTATCACCGCTGCCAGAAAATGGTCCTTCTCTTTTAACTCCCGTCCTGCTTCTTCCCAATCTGTTCCAAAATCTTTTATGATCACCTGGATATCATCTTCTATATCCAGCTTTACTGCCGGTCCATACCAGGGCTTCATACGGCATCCCCGGATATGATAAACGCCAAAGTGATCCATACGGACACTGCCTTCTTTTTCTATCATCCGCCTTAATGCGCCTGACTGATTTCTCTCTTCATAAAGGACTTTTATCCCCCTTTTTGCCAGGACTGCACACAGCCCAAAAGCTAAATGGGTAGCCCCTGCTCCTGGTGTACTTCCTGTTATCACAATATTCAGAGATGATACCGCATTTTTATGAATATGGATCAAACGCCCGACCTGCACAGAACGTTCTAACGCCTGCTCCAGTTCTTTTGCTGAAGCATACCGTTTTTCTCTGTCCGGTTCCATGCACTTTCTGATAATGCTTTGAAGCGCTTCTGATACCTCTGCCTTACAGTCTGCTTCAGTTTCTGCATTCAGGGTTCCATAGAGCATAAAATAAAGGACGGCACCAATGGCATAAATGTCCGTTTTCTGGTCTAAACGCTGGTCAGTTGTATATAGTTCAGGTGCTGCACAGCCTGCAGTCCCGTACCGTTCTTTTTGTAAGCTGGCACGATCCTCTTTTTCCGCATGATCAAAATCGATCAGCTGCATGGTATCTTTCCAGAGCATCAGATTTTTCGGTTGTAGATCTAAATGTAATATGGGTTTATCACAAGAATGATGTAAATATTCAACTAATGAACAGATCTGCCTTCCATAACGGACTGCATCTCTTTCCTGAAATGGTCCCTGACTTTGTATCAGGTCATACAGAGAATTGCCCTCAAGATATTCCTCAATAAGATAAAAGTAATGGCTGTCCTCTTCCATGTCATAAACCAGCGGGATACCTGGATGCCGCAGCTCTTTTAAGATCAGAGCTTCCCTGCGAAATCCTTCGTAGTCTTTATGCGTCTTCGGTACGCATTTGATCGCCCGGTATTCGTTCAGTCCTAAGTGGACTGCCTTCCATACAGTGCCTGTACGTCCCGATCCCACTGCTTGAATCAGCCGGTATTTTCCAAACAGGATTTCCCTCTCTTTTCACCTCTCTTTCGTTACAATATCATCTCTTACTGCCATTCTATCGTACATCTTGTTACTTGTCCATGGTCCACATAATGACTATACATGTATCCCATGCATGTCATATACATATTTTCATACATATTTTAAATCTCACTTTACCCCTGCAAACCAAAGAAAAGCGCCAGAAACGGCGCAATTCTTCAGATTGTCTTTTACAGAAGTATAGGATTAATTTAGTTAGTCGTCTGATAAAAAATTTTAAATATCTTGAGATTTAATTGATATTTCACCCTATTATGTAGTATATTTTAATTGTAGAAGTTTATCTTTATGACGTGTGACTTTACAACACACCATAGAATCGAAAGAGAACAGGAAGTGATCCTATATGAAAATAGAACGAATCAATGACAATCAGATACGCTGCACCCTGACAAGCTTAGATCTAAGCTCACGGGGGATCAATCTGGCAGAACTGGCTTATGGCTCTGAAAAGGCCAGAAACCTGTTTCGGGAAATGATCCAGCAGGCGGCAAAAGAAGTAGGTTTTGAGGCAGAAGATATTCCGTTAATGGTAGAAGCCATTCCGCTGTCTTCTGAAAGCATTATGCTTATTGTAACAAAGGTAGAAGATCCGGAAGAGTTAGATACCCGCTTCTCCAAGTTTTCACCTTTTGCAGAAGCAGAATCGGAAAATCTCCTTTCCCAGCTGGCAGATGAGTTTCTGGAAGGCGCCGGTGATCTGGCTAAACTGTTAGGACAGAATTCTTCTGACAGCCAGCAGGCTGATGCTGCTATGGATAAAGACGGCCAGACTGCTTCACAGGCTCCTGTGATCCAGCTGCGCACTTTCCGCTTTGACAGCCTGGATCAGGTCAGCGAGGCCGCAAAAGCGGCTGGAAACAGCTGTGAGGACGTTCACAACGCCCTTTATAAGAAGCCAGCCACACGGCAGTATTATCTGGTATTAAATAATAAAGACTGCAGCGAACTGAATTTCTCCAGAGTCTGCAATGTTCTGGCTGAATATGCAGCCAAACTGCCAAATGAATATGCAGGAGAAGCCTATTACAAAGAACATTATGAGGTGATCATTGGAGAAAAGGCTTTGCAGAAGCTTAAAAATCTGTAAAAATCACCGGACGCGTCACTGGCGTGTTTTCAATATGTTTTGACAAATTAAAACGTCCCGCACATGCGGGACGCTTTTGTTTGCTATACTGTTTACTTAAAATATTCTGGAAATTCCTGGCGGAATTTTCCTTCATTTAACTGCCACCGGCTCAGGTGCTTTTCCATCTGGACCATGGCATTTTCTTTTTCATGGACAGAAATAAAACCAATGATCTTTTTGTGGTCTTCAATAACTGTATTATCTTTTACTGTGTTTACAGAAAGACTTCGGATACGGTCATAGTGGATAGCCAGCTTCTGACACATTCTATAGGTCAGTTCTCTGTGGCAGATCAGAAACAGCTTCTTATGCATCTCATCATCCAGCTGCATCATCATTTCCGGATGAGAATTTTCCATGTAAAATTCCTGGAGTCCTACATTTTCCTGCAGCCACTTGATATCTTCTTCTGTTGCCATTTCACAGCACATTCCTGCAATCTGCTTCTCTAAAAGCACACGCAGAAAACGTGCTTCTTCTACCAGTTCCACATCGATCAGGGCAATGCGCATGCCACGCTGGGGGAATATTTCTATAATACGTGACTCTTCGCTTAATTGGATCACCGCTTCCCGCACAGGAGTACGGCTGACGCCGATCTTAGCCGCAAATTCCATATCATTAAAGGCTTCTCCCGGCTTTAACTCAAGAGAAATGATCTGCTCCCGTATCATGCGGTATGCGTATTCTCTGGCTGTTTCTCCCGTTTTTTTTCCCTGTGCGTTCATGTGTGTCTGTTTCTCCTGTTTCTGCTTCTATTCTTTATTTCTGATCCGCATTTCCATTCTGCTTTACAATTGCTTCCCAGAGGCCATTAAGATAACATGCACCCAGAGCACGGTCATACAGGCCATATCCTGGCATGGAAACCTCGCCCCAGATAGCTCTTCCGTGATCTGGACGCATAATGCCGTCAAATCCAATATCGTACAGCGCTTTCATGATCTCATACATATCCATACTGCCGTCAGCAGACAGATGAGCTGCTTCCTGGAAATCTCTGTAGCCATTATACTGCAAATTGCGCACATGTGCAAAATGGATACGTCCTTTTAAAGAACGGATAATGTCCGGGATATCATTTTCCGGGTTGCTTCCTAAAGAGCCGGTACAGAGAGTTACACCGTTAAATGGTGCGTCTACTGCCTTCATCAGCTTTAACAGGTGCTCTTTATCCGTAATAATGCGGGAAAGACCGAAAACAGGCCATGCCGGATCATCTGGGTGGATCGCCATACGGATATCGTACTTTTCACATACAGGCTGAATGGCTTTTAAGAAATATACCAGGTTGTTAAATAATTTTTCTTCATCCACATCCTTATACATTTCAAACAGCTCTTTAATTCTTGCCATACGCTCCGGCTCCCATCCCGGAAGCTCAAAGCCATTGGACTTCTCGCCCATGGACTCAAACATATTCTCTGGATTGATCTTATCGATCTCCTTCTGATCATATGCCAAAACAGTAGAACCATCTGGGCGTACTTTTGCCAGATCAGAACGGGTCCAGTCAAATACAGGCATGAAATTGTAACAGACTACATGGATATCTGCCTGTCCTAAGCGCTCCAATGTGGTAATGTAATTGGCAATGTATTTTTCACGGTCTGGTGTTCCTACTTTAATCGCATCGTGGATATTTACGCTTTCAATACCCATTACCTTAAGGCCCTTTGATTCTACCTGCTCCTTCATCTGAAGAATGCGCTCCATAGGCCACTCTTCTCCTGCAGGAATATCATATAAAGTAGTGATAACGCCCTTTACTCCCGGGATCTGACGGATCTGCTCCAGAGAAACAGAATCAACGCCTTCGCCAAACCAACGCAGTGTCATGTCCATAATGTTTACCTCCTGAATGTGTTCTGATCATTATTTTAATGCAATTTTAATATACTAATATATTACTATGATATGTTTAATATAATAAGAATTGCCTCCATTGTCAAGAGTTTATTGATCTGCATTTGTAAAATGCAAAAACCGCCTGCTGTAAAGTGCCTTTCAGCTCATACTTTACAACAGACGGTATTTTACATGGGACAGCTGCCCCTTACATGTTCTGTAATGTGGATATTATCTGTCAGCCAGGATCTCGTTCATCTTGGAAACCAGATCATCGCAATCGATTCCGTGAACCATGCATGCTTCTTCCAGAGACTCAGCCTGAGAAGATGGGCATCCAAGGCAGTGCATTCCTGCAGCCATCAGCATCTGAGGAATCAGGTCATCCATATAAACCAGCTCGCCGATCAGCATTGTCTTATCGATCTTCATGTGTATTTCCTCCTATTTTATAAACTGTACGTAATTATTCTATACGCTTTTATCAGCATAATACATTTTGGATTTTTTGGCAAGCCTATTTCTTTTGTAGGTTTTGTGACTATCATGACCATAACCCGCAAACCCTTGTATTTACTGGCGTTTTAGATAGTTTTAACTAACTGTTTTGCTTCCAAATTTGTACAATTTATACAGCTTTAGGGGGTATTTTCCTCTTGAATAATTGTCCAGAATCGTTTACAATAAAGTAACATAAAAGAGGTTGTTTTTGGAGTTTTCCGAAAATAACTAAATATATAAGGAGGTATTTTATCATGGCATATGTAATTACTGATGGTTGTGTAAGCTGCGGAACCTGTGCTGGCGAATGTCCAGTAGGTGCAATCTCTGAGGGAGATGGCAAGTACGTTATCGACGCTGATTCCTGCATCGAGTGCGGAACCTGCGCTGCTGCCTGTCCAACCGGCGCTATCGAAGGCTAATTATAAGCTACATAAGAAGATGTCACGAAGCAAATGCTTTGTGGCATCTTTTTGATATGCGCAAAAGAAAAATACGCAGCACCAAATGAACCGTCTGCACCAACAAACTTTTCTCAACATATAAATATAAAAACAATAAGTGTATCTCATGACTTCAAAAAAGCCAGTTATCGGCATCACTCCCTCACATAACACGGAAAATAATGATATCAGTCTCCGTCCTACCTACCCAAAAGCCATCGCTGCAGCAGGTGGGCTGACCATCCTGCTGCCTTTAGAATGCAGTGATGAGGATATGAAGCAGTTTATGAACATTTGTGATGGCTTTCTCTTTACAGGAGGACCTGACATTAATCCATTTCTCTTTGGGGAAGATACCCATTTAAAATGCGGAAATGTATCTGTCGCCAGAGATCACCTGGAATTTCGTCTTCTTGCGGCTGCTATGGACGCCGGAAAGCCTATTTTCGGTATCTGCCGCGGGATCCAGGTATTAAATGTTGGCCTTGGCGGAAATTTATATCAGGATATTGTCTCTCAGACAAAGCCGGATTTTCCTATCGCCCACCAGCAGCCATTTTATTATAATATCCCATGCCACCAGGTGAATATTACAGAGAACACTCTTCTTCATTCTATCTGCCATGGCAAGACCCAGATTGCCGTAAACAGCAGCCACCACCAGTCTGTTCGTACTCCAGCACCGGGGCTGGCAGTGACGGCTGTTGCGCCAGATGGCATTATCGAAGCTATTGAAAAGCCGGATTATCCCAATTTCTTCTTAGGAGTGCAGTGGCATCCGGAATATCTGTGGGACAAAGATGCGGCTGCCATGGGATTATTCCAGGCATTTGTGGATGCTTGTAAATAAGTCGGTTTCTCATATGAAAAACTGTGGTCTGCTTACTCCGCAAATTTCCAGTTTCTGACTTCATCTAAAGTGGGCACAGACGGCGCTGCTCCCGGCCTTGACACTGCAATTGCAGATGCTCTTGATGCCAGATCCAGCGCCTCTTTTGGGCTTTTTCCTCTGCTGATGGCAGATACGAAAAAGCCTGTGAATGTGTCTCCGGCAGCGGTTGTATCTACCGCCTTTACTTTATAGCATTTCTGGGGGATCATCTGGTCTTTGTCAATATAAACGGAGCCCTGAGAGCCTAAGGTAAGAACAACTGCAGCCTGTGGAAACATAGAACGGAAAGCTGTGGCTGCTTCCTGTGTATTTTCCAGTTTCTCCTGACCTAATATCTGGGCTGCTTCGATCTCATTTACAAAGAAAAGTGTTACTTTATCCAGAGG
>JBNMGK010000489.1:0-1575 GCA_050872205.1 Enterocloster sp. | reverse complement strand
CGCCCTGGCTTTCCATCTGCATGCCAATGACTTCATCATCCTCATCAAAACGCATACCGATAACACCCATGGAAACACGGCCTGGTACTCTTACGTCTGTTTCCTTAAAGCGGATACACATACCTTTCTTGGTCACAAGGAAGATATCCTGGGTATTGTCAGTAGCCTTTACTTCGATCAGTTCATCATCGTCACGGAGTACGATAGCCTGCAGTCCGTTCTTGCGCACATTTTCGTACTCTAACATCGGGGTCTTCTTTACCATACCCTTCTTTGTAGCCATAAACAGATATTTATCCTCGTTCAGCTCGCGCATTGGGATAATAGCTGTGATCTTTTCACCCGGCTGCATCTGTAAAAGGTTTACAATGGCTGTTCCACGGGCTGTACGGCCTGCTTCCGGGATCTCATATGCCTTGATCCTGTATACACGGCCTGTGTTAGTAAAGAACATCATATAATGGTGGTTTGTAGTCATAAGAAGATCTTCAATATAGTCCTCCTCAATGGTCTGCATTCCCTTGATGCCCTTGCCGCCACGGTTCTGGCTTCTGAAATTGTCTACGTCCATACGCTTGATATAGCCTAAATGGGTCATGGCGATCACAGTATCCTCATCTGGGATCAGATCTTCCATGGACATATCATCATCATAGCCAATGGCAGTTCTTCTGTCATCACCATATTTTTCAGCAATGATATTGATCTCTTCTTTAATTACGGTTAAAAGCTTCTTCTCGTCTGCCAGGATTGCTTTTAACTCTGCAATACGTACCTGAAGCTCTTTATATTCATTTTCCAGCTTCTCACGTTCCAGACCTGTAAGAGCACGCAGTCTCATATCTACAATTGCCTGAGCCTGTGCGTCACTTAAGCCGAAACGCTCCATTAACTGATTTTTTGCGTCTGCTACATTAGCAGAACCGCGGATAATGCGGATTACCTCATCAATGTGATCTAAGGCGATCAGTAAGCCCTGTAAAATGTGGGCACGTTCCTCTGCCTTATTTAAGTCATACTGGGTCCTGCGTCTTACTACGTCTTCCTGATGGGCAATGTAGCAGTCCAGCATCTGGTGCAGGTTCATGACCTTCGGTTCATTGTTCACCAGAGCCAGCATGATCACACCAAAGGTATCCTGCAGCTGTGTATGCTTTAACAGCTGGTTTAAGATAACATTGGCATTTACGTCACGGCGCAGTTCGATATTAATACGCATACCTTCACGGTTAGATTCGTCACCGATGTAGGTAATGCCGTCGATCTTCTTTTCTTTTACCAGCTCTGCGATCTTTTCGATGAGTCTGGCTTTATTTACCATGTATGGCAGCTCTGTAACAATAATGCGGGACTTGCCGTTTGGCATGGTCTCAATATTGGTCACAGCTCTTACTTTGATCTTTGCGCGGCCGGTGCGGTATGCTTCCTCAATGCCACGTTTTCCTAAAATGGTGGCTCCTGTAGGGAAATCAGGTCCCTTAATAATCTCCATGATCTCCTCTAAGGAGGTCTCACGGTCCTCATTTACACGGTTATCGATCATTCTTACAACCGCTGCGATGACTTCACGCAGGT
>JBNMGK010000341.1:0-3205 GCA_050872205.1 Enterocloster sp. | reverse complement strand
CCCCAAATCGCCGGAAACCCTTGATTTTCCTTGCTTTTTAGGGAGATTTTTCTTTCACATTTAAAGCCACTGGCCGGACTCGAACCGGCGACCCACGCATTACGAATGCGTTGCGCTACCAACTGCGCTATTAAGGCATATTCATTTAAAAAAATAAGGCCGCTGCAAATGCAGCAGCCTCTTTACGATGACCTGACCGGGAATCGAACCCGGGTTTACGCCGTGAGAGGGCGTCGTCTTGACCGCTTGACCATCAGGCCTAAATGAATCGAGGCGACGTGATTCGAACACGCGACCTCTGCGTCCCGAACGCAGCGCTCTACCAAACTGAGCCACGCCTCGATCTCGATTACGTTAAACAGTATAATACACATTCTTCCAGTTGTCAACTATGAATTTTCAAAATTGTTAATTTTTTTTACACAACTAGAAAAATAACGCTGAAACACAGGACCTGCTCTGCTATCTGACAGAACAGGTCCCTGCTTTTTCTGCATTCCTTACATATTCTAAATGCTTCTCAATTTAAGAATTATTTAGAAAAACTTCGCAATATAGCCCTGAGCCAGGATAAAGATCACGATCAGCGGAAGAATATAGCTTACGTAAAAACGTGCCCATCTTGGGAATTTAATACCAGATCCTTCATTTGCTTCTGCCAGGAACTTTTCAAAGCCCCATCCATATCGGCTGGTACAAAACAGCAGATACAATAAGCTTCCAATAGGCAGCAGGTTATCACTGAGGATAAAGTCCTCTAAGTCCTGGATATTGGAGCCTGCTCCTAAAGGCTGGAAACTGCTCCAGATGTTAAATCCAAATACACATGGAAGTGACAGAATGATCACTACTACTATATTCCACACTACTGCCTTCTTTACAGAACAGCCTGTCAGGTCTGTTGCAAAAGAAATAATATTCTGGAATACGGCAATTACAGTAGAAAGGGCTGCAAAAGACATAAATACGAAGAATAAAGTTCCCCAAAGTCTTCCCCATGCCATATGGTTAAATACGTTTGGCAGTGTGATAAAGATCAGGGATGGACCAGAAGTTGGCTCTACTCCATATGCAAAGCATGCCGGGAAAATGATCAGGCCAGCCATAAATGCAACCAGTGTATCCAGAATGGTGATACTGATAGCTTCACCGGTCAGACGGCGTTCTTTTCCAATATAGCTTCCGAAAATAGCCAGCGCACCAATACCGATACTTAATGTAAAGAACGACTGTCCCATAGCTGCAAATATGGAATTTCCCAGTCCTGCTTCTACCATTTTTCCAAAATCAGGCTTTAAATAAAATTCCAGACCCGGAGCACCGCCCTTTAATACCATAGAATGAACAGCCAGTGCCATCATAAGGAATAACAGGCAGACCATCATGACCTTTGTAATACGCTCTACACCTGCTACCAGGCCCTGGGCACAGATACCAAAGCAGAGAACTACAACAAAGATCATAAAACCAGTCATCAATGCCGGATTTCCTAACATATTGGTAAACTCTCCTGCTACTGCATCAGAGTCAAGTCCTGTAAAGTCTCCACGGAGCATTTTAATAAAGTAATAGATCATCCAGCCAGCTACTGTAGTATAGAACATCATCAGCATATAGTTTCCTGCCATAGCTGCGTAGCGGGTCAGATGCCATTTTGTGCCCTTTGGCTCCAGCATGTTAAAAGAAAGAGCTGCGCTGCGCTTGCTGGCACGTCCTACAGCAAATTCCATTACCACAATAGGAAGACCCAGGATCAGGAGAAATGCCAGATAAATAAGTACAAAGGCAGCTCCGCCGTAAGCTCCTACAATGTAAGGGAATCTCCACACATTGCCCAGACCAATGGCACAGCCTGCTGAGATCAGGATGAAGCCCAGTCTGGAAGAAAATTTTTCACGTTCCATTGAAAGTATAAACCCCCATCTACTTTGATTTACGCTGTTTTCATTTTCATTTCAGCGCATACACTTTAACGCTTTGGCGCGTCAATTGCCCTATAAGCGCAAGAAAGAGTTTTCCCACACTCCACATGCGAGAAAACTCTTTCAAAAATATACCATAGATCTTTTTATAAGTCAATTTTATAAATCGAATAATGATAACTGATTAGACTGAGGAAGATCCTTAAGCAGTCCAAGATCTGACATCAGGGAGCAAATGGTTCCATTTACCTTGGTACGGCCGGAGAAATCTTCTACAGACAGGAATGGGCCATCTTTTACTGCATCTACCACTGCTTCTGCCGCTTTTTCACCTAAGCCATCAATACTGCTTAGTGAAGGCATCAGCTTGCCGTCAATGATCTGGAAATGTCTTGCTTTTGCCTTGTAAATATCAATGGGCACAAAATCAAAGCCTCTTGCGTACATTTCCTGGACAATACGCATGTCACGGAGAGTATCCTGCTCCTTTTTAGAAAGGGTATCGGAACGCTTTTTGTAATCTGCCAGATAGTATTCCAGCTTATCTCTTCCCTGACACATGATCTCATAGGAAAAGGCACTGGCTCGGATACTGAAAAAGGCTGCATAATAAGCCAGAGGATAAAAGATCTTACAGTAGGCAATACGCCACGCCATCATAACGTAGGCCGCAGCATGAGCCTTCGGGAACATGTATTTGATCTTCTTACAGGACCAGATATACCAGTCAGGCACACCGTGAGCCTTCATATCTTCTTCCCATTCCGGTTTTAAGCCTTTACCTTTTCGCACACTCTCCATGATAGTAAAGGAAAGTCCCTGCTCCATTCCCTGAGCGATCAGGTAGATCATAATATCATCTCGGGTACAGATAGCTGTCTGAATGGTAGCTTTTCCTTCCTGGATCAGAGTCTGTGCATTTCCCAGCCAGACGTCTGTACCATGAGCCAGACCGGCAATACGCACCAGGTCAGAGAAATATTTCGGTTTTGTATCCAGAAGCATCTGCATGGCAAAGTCAGTACCAAACTCCGGCACACCAAGAGCGCCTAATGGACAGCCACCAATATCATCCGGCGTGATCCCCAGTGCAGAGGTATTCTGGAACAGGCTCATAACCTCCGGGCTGTCCAGAGGAATATCCTTAACCGGGTCCAGACCGATCAGGTCCTGCAGCATACGGATCATGGTAGGATCATCGTGTCCAAGAATATCCAGTTTTAACAGGTTGTGGTCAATGGAATGGTAATCAAAGTGTGTGGTAACTGTGGATGTAGTCATAT
>JBNMGK010000202.1:0-5173 GCA_050872205.1 Enterocloster sp. | reverse complement strand
TTCATCTTGTTTTACCTCCTTGTGGTCTCTGGCCCCTGCTTTCAGTTTCAGGAGCAAGGATTTTATATGTCACGAATAGTTATTCTAGCAAAGAAAGCCATTAAATGCAAGACCTTTTTTGCATTTTTTCAAGACTTTTTCAGGACTTTTTTTCAATAATGTCCGCTGCCGTCAGCGGCACATACTTAATTCTTATTTTTTGCAAACATTACTGCATATTCAATGGAATTTCTAAGGCTTAACCCACTTGCCGTACCGGTTCCGGCCTGGTCAAATGCGGTTCCGTGGTCTACGGATACGCGGATGATCGGCAGTCCCAAAGTAATATTAACACCTGCCACTGCATCCCATGCTTTCTTTTCATGGTTGTATACAAAGCCCACTACCTTTAACGGGATATGGCCCTGGTCATGGTACATGGCAACTACGATATCGTACCAGCCGCCTCTTGCTTTGGAGAATACGGTATCAGGCGGTACAGGTCCGTCTGCGTTGATGCCTTCTGCTTTTGCTTCCTCGATTGCCGGAATGATCTCATCGATCTCTTCTCTTCCAAACAGGCCGTGCTCGCCGCTGTGCGGGTTCAGACCTGCTACGCCGATCTTTGGCTCCTTGATGCCCAGATCCTTACATGCCTTGTCTGCAATACGGATCACGTCTAATACACGCTGCTTCTTTACACGGTCGCAGGCCTCACGCAGGGACACATGAGTAGAAACATGGACTACACGCAGGTTCTCATGTGCCAGCATCATGGTATAGTTCTTGGTACCGGTCATATCTGCATAGATCTCTGTATGGCCTGAATAATGATGTCCTGCCAGGTTTACTGCTTCTTTATTGAAGGCATTAGTAACAGTAGCATCTACTTTTTTATCCATTGCCAGTTCAATAACCTTTGTTACATATTTAAAAGCGGCATCTCCGCACATAGCGGAAACTTCCCCTCTTTTTAACTGTGCCATGTCAACCAGGCCCATATCCAGCACATCAATGGTTCCATATTCATATTTTGCTTCAGAAACATCCTTAATGGCATGGATCTTCATTTCTGTATGTCCTACAATAGGAAGTGCTGCTTCCATTACGCAGGCATCGCCTACTACTACCGGATTGCACAGGTCATATAAGGACTTGTCTGCAAATGCTTTTACAGTGATCTCCGGTCCGATACTGGCCGGATCTCCCATGGTGATACCCACGATCTTCTTTTCGCTCATATCTGCCTCCTGAAAAATGGAATAATACAGGACCGGATGCTTCCACCCGGTCCCACTTGTCTTACAGCCAAACCAGCTGCGTTTTATGATGTTTTATAATACCAGTTCGTTTTTCACGTTTCAGCAGCCTTTACTTTGCTGCTCTGCGCTTTTCCTCTACCTTATGGAGCCATGATACAAGGATCGGGCAGCAGATAGCGGTTACAATGATAGCTGCTGTGATCTGAGCAGTTGCTGCTTCAGATACTGCCAGTAAAGTTGCATCTACAGCTGCTACAGATGCAGGAGTTGCTGCTGCGTTTCCTGCTGTTGTACCAATAGCGCCACCAACTTCCGGATGATCCATTCTTAACAGCTTGTATACAAGATATCCTGCAAAACCTGTGATAATAGTACAGCCAACACCTAAAAGGATTCCAGGGCCGCCTGCCTTGATCAGGTTCATGATGTTTAAGCCAGCGCCCAGAGGGAATGCAAAGAATGGGATCAGCATAGAAGCACCTGGTTCGCAGAACTTACGGATGTCTTCATCTAAGTTACCCATGATACAGCCAACGATTACAGGAATGATACAGCCAACAAGTACGGACATTGGGATCTTTGCAACACCAGCAGCACCTAAAGCTACCATGGTGAAGAAAGGACCATCGTTGATAGAAAGGATAGAAACAGCACCTACGTCTGTTGCATCGCCGTACTCACCAGCTAATGCTGCGTACAGACCACCATTGGAGTTTGCCAGCGCACCTACGATTGCCAGTGTGGACAGTCCCAGGAAACCTGCTTCGCCAAACAGCTTGCCGCAGATCAGACCAATAATAATACCCATACCAACCTTAACAGCGGTAATTACAACGCCCTTATAAACGGTAACACCTGCTTTTTTAAAGTTAATAGTTGTTGCATTACAGAAAATGAACACTGCCAGGATCGGCATTGCACCTGATTTCCACAGGTATGTAGTAAATGTACCATCAAACATGGTCCAGATTGTACCACCAAAAAGTGTATTGATAATTGCACCTAACAGCAGCGGAACTACCATTAAACCACCAGGAATTTTTTTCACGGTTTTCAGAATGTTCATTCTAGTATCCCCCTTACGTCAAATCATATTTTTACTTTGCTGCGATCAGTCTTAAAATGTTATCTACTGTATAAGCCAGGTTCTCCTTGCTGTGATGACGGCTTACGGAGAAGTCCTGAGGCAGACGGTTGATCGGGAATACAGCAGTTACGCCCATTTCGTATGCCTTATCGATCTCTGCATCATCTGCACCGCCTACAACAGCGATCACATTTTTATTCTGTTTCTTTGCACGCTCTGCAATACCAATTACTACCTTACCGCGAAGGCTCTGGGAATCCAGCTTTCCTTCACCGGTGATAATATAATCGGCATCGCTGATCATTTCGTCAAACTTTACAGTATCCAGAACCGTCTGGATACCCATCTGCAGACGAGAATTGAAGAAAGCGATCATGCCTGCACCCATAGCGCCAGCTGCACCGGTTCCAGGAACTTCGCTGATGTCTTTGCCGATAGCTTCTGTAATAGCGCGGCTTAAGTTCTTGATACCTTCATCCAGCTCCAGTACCATTGCCTCATCTGCGCCCTTCTGAGGTCCGAAGATGTGGGATGCACCGGTTGGTCCGTACATTGGGTTATCAATGTCGCACATGGTAACGATCTCAACTTTATTTAAGATCTCTGCCTTGCCGCTTAAGTCGATCTTGCAGATATCTGCGGTGGTTCCGCCGGTTGGAACGAATTCCTTACCGTCTTTGTCATAGAATTTTACGCCAACTGCTGCTGCTGCGCCGCATCCGCCGTCATTAGTACTGGATCCGCCCAGTCCTACGATGATCTTTTCTACGCCGCTTTCAGCTGCTGCCAGGATCAGCTGTCCAACACCATATGTAGTAGTCTTTCTTGGGTCCTTGCGGTCTTCTACTAATGGAAGTCCTGCGCAGGAAGCCATTTCAATGACTGCTGTCTTTCCTTCGTTGATCAGGCCGTAGTAGGAATCCATATCTTCAAAATATGGATTTTTAACCTTTACAGTTACCTTGCTGCCGCCTAAAGCAGTTATAAATGCATCTACAGAGCCTTCGCCGCCGTCTGCTACAGGAACGCAGGCTGTTTCAGCTCCAGGAAAATGCTTTTCTACTTTTTCCTTTGCGATCTCGCAGATCTGCTCGGAACTTAAGGTTCCCTTAAAGGAATCAGGAATGAGAACAAATTTCATGTCTGTCTATCTCCTTTTTCTTTGTTTCAACTGCCTGGAAACAGACCCAAAAGCCCACTTCCAGACAGATCAGAGTTCAAAGCTTACCAATCACTCTCTGACGATAACAGATACGCCGTCCGGGATAACAGTTACCTTATAGTCATCCTTCTTAACGATCGCTTTTGCCTTCTCCATAGCTTCTTCCATGCTGTGTGCAGGAACCATATGCAGGTCTTCTACTAACTGGTCATCGCAGGAAGATACAAATACTACAGTTGCCTTTAACAGCAGTCTTGCAAAGATCTGGGACTGCCACTGGTCGATAATGGTCTCTTCCGGCTTTCTGTCAAGGAAGGTCTTCATCATACGGTTCAGATCCTTCTCATCACGGAATGTCTCATGGAAGTACTTGCCGCCATGTCCGTCAGCTGCCTTGGAAAGCATGATGATAACACCGCCTTCTTTTACAGTTGCCTCTGCTGCGGTCATACCCTTTACAGACTGATAAATGTTCTGATCCAGAGGATATCCGCCATTGGTGGAGATAACGATATCTGCAGGGATTGCATCAACCTGGCACTTAGAAGCTAAGAATTCACGTCCAACTCTGTGAGCCAGATCACAGTCACCAGCTACTGCGAAAATAGGATCATGTGCTGCATCAATAACTACGTTTACGATGAAATCCAGTCTTGCTGCTCTTGCTGCATACAGCATATCATTGTGGATCGGGTTTCCTTCAATGACACCGGTACGTGCATGAGGATCAGCGATAAATCCGGAGTTGTGGTTGTACATAACAGTCTCACGGCTTGCAACGCCTGGAAGAACGCTCTTTCTGCCGCCGGAGAAGCCTGCGAAGAAGTGTGGCTCGATAAAGCCTTCTGCTACTAACAGGTCTGCTTCTGCTGCCAGACGGTTGATGATCAGGTTGCCGCCGGAAGGAAGCTTGCCAAGGTATACCAGGTTGTCCTTGTCATCGCAGTCATGAACTACGATCTTCTCATTTGCCATGATCTCTGGGCCAAATTTTGCTGCCAGCTCTTCTTTGGTAGTAGTTCTGTGAAGACCGGTAGAAATAAGAATGGTAATATCTGCATCAGGATTGCCCTTGCGGATCTCAGCTAAGATCAGAGGCATCATGATATGGCTTGGAACAGGTCTTGTATGGTCAGAAGAGATAACAACGATTTTTTTCTTTCCAGCTGCCATATCGCACAGTCTTGGTGTTCCGATCGGATGCTCCAAAGCGTCCTGAACCAGTTCAGCGCCGCTCTTTGGTGCCTTGTAGCTGTGAAGCTCAGATAACAGCACTCCTGCGAAATGCTCATCTTCGATCTTTGCTGTTAATTTTTCTTTCCCATAAGGTAATAAAAATTCTTTCATTTTTGCTTCCTCCTGTTTTGAATGAATGTTTTAAATGATTGAATCGTTAAGTTTTCAGTTGCTTTATATGTATTGCTATATAAGGGTCATGATTTAAGCTTTTTTATGCCTCTTTAATCTTTCGCAGGGCAAATGCCGCTGCATCATCTGCCCCAAAGGCACCTGCTTTTGTTACCAGCTTCATTCCTTCGTACTTTCCGCCTTTTACCCGTACCAACGGGATACCTACGCGGATCTCAGAAAGGATCTCGGAACCGTCTGCTTCAATGTTCATCAGCATTCCAAGGGCTGTATCGCCGCCTGTAAGGAACACACCGGAAACCTTTGCCTGTTCCA
>JBNMGK010000170.1:0-5780 GCA_050872205.1 Enterocloster sp. | reverse complement strand
TACGGCGTATCTGTAGTCAGTGTAGTGCTTCATGGAACACAAAATGAGATCAGCTCCTTTGCAGGAGATCTGGGCAAAGTAAAGGGAGTAAAGGTGAAATCCATTCAGGTGCCGGTAAACAATACGTCTGATTAAAAAAGCTGCGGACTTTTACATCCGCAGCTTTTTTAATCCCTTTAATATCTCTTCTGCCTTAAACAGCATATCTTCAATGGTAATGCCCTTAGGCTTTCTCTCCACATAGTGGAACACAGGTACTTCTCCCGGCACCAGTTTTAAAGCGCCGCCATAAGAATTTACCAGATCCGGTATTCCTCCTACATTGATCTTGGCCTTCTGGTACATGGTCAGCTTCACTTCTTTTTCTTTTACTAAAACCTCTGTCACATAGCACTTATGGGCCAGCGCACGGACTCTGGCAATGACCAGAAGATTTTCCACACTTTTTGGAATATCCCCAAAGCGGTCCATCAGCTCATCCTGCATATCCATGTATTCATCTTCTGTCTCAATGGCAGAGATCCTCTTATAAATATCCAGCTTCTGATACTCATTTTTAATATATGTGGCAGGAATATAAGCATCAATATCACATTCCACGCTGGCAGCATAGGAATCTTCCTCTGTTCCCTCGCCCTTTAATGCCAGAACTGCCTGGTTTAACATTTTGCAGTAAAGATCATATCCCACTGCTTCCATATGTCCATGCTGCTCTGCTCCAAGAACATTTCCGGCGCCCCGGATCTCCAGGTCACGCATGGCGATCTTGATACCGGAACCTAATTCCGTAAATTCCCGGATAGCCTGAAGACGTTTTTCCGCCTCTTCTTTTAAAAGCTTATCCCTCTTATACATTAAAAATGCAAAAGATGTGCGGTTGGAACGGCCTACACGGCCGCGAAGCTGGTACAGCTGGGAAAGCCCCAGTCTGTCTGCATCATGGATGATCATGGTATTGGCATTTGGAATATCAAGACCTGTCTCAATAATGGTAGTGGATACTAAAACATCGATCTCACCATTGATAAAGTCCGTCATGATCCGCTCTAACTGATGCTCATGCATCTGGCCGTGAGCAAAGGTAACCACTGCATCCGGCACCAGTTTCTGTATCCTTGCAGCCACCTCATCAATATCCGTTACACGGTTGTATACATAATACACCTGGCCCTTTCGTGCCAGCTCCCTGTTAATGGCTTCCCGAACCATTTCCTCGTTGTATTCCATTACATAAGTCTGGATAGGCGTACGGTCTACAGGCGGTTCTTCCAGCACGCTCATGTCACGGATCCCTGCAAGACTCATATGCAGCGTTCTTGGAATAGGGGTTGCAGTCAGAGTCATAACATCTACATTTTCCTTTAACTGCTTGATCTTCTCTTTATGGGCCACCCCAAAACGCTGCTCTTCATCGATGATCAGAAGCCCCAGATTTTTAAACTTTAAGTCTTTGGAAAGGACTCTGTGGGTACCGATCACAATGTCCACCATGCCTTTTCGCAGATCTTCCAGCGTCTTTTTCTGCTGGGACGGAGTACAGAAACGGCTTAACATGTCAATGCGCACCGGAAAATCCTTCATTCTCTGGACAAATGTGTTGTAATGCTGCTGTGCAAGAATGGTAGTAGGCACCAGATATACCACCTGCTTGCTGTCCTGAACTGCCTTAAAAGCAGCCCGGAGGGCGATCTCCGTTTTGCCGTAACCAACGTCACCGCAGATCAGCCGGTCCATGATCTTGCGGCTTTCCATGTCCTTTTTCACTGCTTCAATGGCATCTAACTGATCATCTGTTTCTTCATAAGGGAACAGTTCTTCAAATTCCTTCTGCCACACCGTATCTTCCCCGTACTGATAGCCATTTTGCGCCTGACGGGCTGCATACAGCTTTACCAGATCCCTTGCGATCTCCTGGACAGCGCCTTTGACACGGGTCTTGGTCTTATTCCACTCCGTACCGCCTAATTTATTCAGTTTCGGCTTTTTGGCATCTGCACCGGCATATTTCTGAATGCTTTCCAGTCTGGTGGCAGGCAGATACAGATTGCCTCCGTCTCCATACTCGATCTTAATATAGTCCTTAATGACCTTATCCCGCTCTACTTTTTCAATTCCCTTGTAGATGCCAAGACCATGTTCCTCATGGACTACATAATCTCCTACTGCCAGCTCCTAAAAGCTTTGAATGGCTTTTCCCTGGTAATTGCTCTTTTTCCGCCGTTTTTTCTTCTTTTCTGTGCCAAACATGTCACCTTCTGTGATGATGACATATTTGATCAGGGGATATTCAAAACCCCGGTGGATATTTCCGTAGGTAACTAAGATCTCCCCTGGAGCCGCCTTATGTTCTTCCCCGGTTCCGTCAGGACAGTAGGCCCGCAGGTCATATTCCCTCAGATCACTGGCTAAACGGCTGGCCCTTGTCCTGGAAGCAGACAATAAGACTACCCGGTAACCTTCTTTTTTCCACCGGGTCAGATCGCTTATAAGCATGTCAAAGCTGTTCTGATAGGAGTTGACGTTTCGCACATCAAAACTGAACTTTTCCTTTACCTTCATACCCGGCAGCTTCTGGTCAAGACCTGTAAGCATTACAGTATAAGGGCTTTGAAGCTTTGCAAGGACCTGAGCGCCTGCATAGAGAAGTTCTGTCTGTCCCGGCAGCAGATAGCCCTTTTCCAGGCGGTGGATCATGCTTTCACGAAATTCCTGCTCTACTGTCTCGCCCTTGTCTTTTAGTCTGGCCGGTTCATCCAGACAGATCAGAGTATCTCCTGCCGGAAAATAGTCCAGAAACGAGACTGTTTCCGGGCAGAAATACCGGATATAGGCATCCAGTCCATCCCGTTTCCAGCCTTGTCTGATCCCTTCTGTCAGTTCTTTGATAATACCCCGGATGCGGGATGCTTCTTCGATCTGATGTTTGGCCCTTAAGGCTGCTCCATATTCTTTTTCTTCCTTTTCCAGACGCTCGATCCCGGCTTCTAACTGTTTTTTCGTCAAAATGGTCTCGGCTGCAGGATAAATGGTAATTTTTTCCAGTTGTTCCACAGACCGCTGGCTTTCCGGGTCAAAACTGCGGATAGAGTCTACCTCATCATCCCACAGTTCAATACGAACCGGCACTTCCTCTGTCAGCGGAAAAATGTCCACAATGCCGCCACGGATAGAAAACTGGCCCATGCCGTCTACCTGGGCTGTGCGCTCATAGCCTAAGGCTGTGAGACGTTCTTTCCATTCATTCAGATCCATGATCTGACCATTTTCTACAGTCACTGCCTGCTGCTTTAAAAATACCAGTGGCAGCAGATGATCCATGAGGCCGTCTAACGTGGTGACTACCACGCCTTCTTCCTCTTCCATCAGGTGCCGCCACACTGCAATGCGCTGGCGGGTCATCAGGTTTCCGTGGATATCCGCACTGTAAAACAGCAGATCCTTTGCCGGGTAAAGCCATACATTTTCCGTAAAACTGCGAAAATCATCGTAGACCTCTCTGGCTCTCTGGTCATCATAGGTCACCACCAGCTTCCATGGAAAACCCCCGTCTTTTCCCAGCCAGTACATCAGGTGTACCTTCTGGGAATCAAGGGTTCCCGTTGCCTGGACCGGGCCTTTTGCCTTTTTTAACGCTTCCCGTAAATTTTCATATTCCTGTAATTCCAATAACGGATTTTCCATGTTTTCCCCTTATATCCTGTATCTGATTCTGTTCCATTGCCATTTCTATCTGCATTGTGTCTGTTTGATGGTTTTTGTGTTCAGTTATGCACACAATGCCTATTTATGACCATTAAACTGGTTCATAGCCGCATCTGGTCCCTCTGCGATCATGACCTCTACTGCCTCTGCTGCGTCTTTAAATGCCTGCTCCATTTTTTCACGATCTTCCTTAGAGAAGCGGCTGAGTACATAATCTGCCAGGTCCATTCTGGGTGGCTTGTCACCTACGCCTACCTTAATACGTGGAAACTCCTGGGTTCCAAGGTGGGCAATGATATTTTTGATGCCGTTATGGCCGCCAGCGCTGCCTTTTTTGCGGATACGCAACTGACCTACATCCAGACTGATATCATCATATATAACAATAATATGCTCCGGATCTATCTTATAGAAATCCGCAGCTTCCCTTATACTCTCACCGCTTAAATTCATAAAAGTCTGTGGCTTTAAAAGGATCACCTTTTCTCCGGCAATGATGCCTCTTCCATAAAGTCCCTTAAATTTCTTCTCATCCACAGATGTGTTTAACTTGTCCGCCAGCACATCAATGGTATCAAATCCCACATTATGTCTTGTCTTCTCATACTCCCTTGTAGGGTTTCCCAGTCCTGCTATGATATACATAAAATATTTTCCTTTCCAAAACACGCCTGAAAGCGCTAGATTCCGCCATATAGGGGGTATCTAACGCTCATTTTACTTAGTCGTTCACTTATTCTAGCAGATATGGCTTTCTTTTACAAGCCGTGATATTTCACAGCTCTTTACATTCGTTACAGTTCAATTTCACTCTTACATTTCACTTCCTGCCAGTGTCTCCAGAGCCCGCTCTTTTGTAAAGAGTCCGCAGGCCACCAGCCGTTCTACCACCTGCTCCTGGCGTTTTTCGGCCAGTTCCAGGTTGACAGTGGGGGCATATTTGGACGGTGCATTGGGAACGCCTGCAAGAAGTGTGCTTTCGTAATCCGTCAGGTCTTCCGGTTCTTTCCCAAAATAGCCTTCGCTGGCATCTTTGATGCAGTAATATCCGTTTCCAAAATAAATGGTATTTACATAAAGCTCCAGGATCTCATTTTTACTGTAATCCCGCTCCAGGGCAAAGGCCATAAATACCTCTGCTACTTTTCGTTCCATCTTCTTTTCCTGGGTGAAATACAGATTTTTTGCCAGCTGCTGGGTAATGGTACTGCCGCCTTCTACGAAACGTCCCGCTTTTACATCATTGACCACAGCTCTTGTAATGGCAATGGGATCAATACCAATATGTCCGTAAAATCTATGGTCTTCCACAGAGAGGACTGCGTCCGTATAGGTTTCTGGAAGGTCAGAAAATAAAGTATAGCTTTCCTTTGACCGGATCTCATTTACCTTATCTTCCAGGCTGACCTGGGCAATGGCATCTTTATACATATCATAACCCCGGATACCAACAGTTACTGCAAAATACATAACCACCGCACAAAGCACAACGGTCACTCTTTTCAACCATGTAAATGCCGGGTGTTTCTTTTTTACATTATCCTTTGCTGCATTGTTCTTTCCATTGTCTTTCGTCCTCATCTGCTCACCTTCTCTCCTGTATCATATACTCAGACCCACGCGCTTACGCGCTCTACTGCCTGCTGTCGCAGGCGGGGCCTTCGTTAATCGCTCGAGAAAAACAAATGTCTGCTTCGCAGCCGCTTGTTTTTCTCTTCACTGATTAGAGTATAGCACACCAGCGCGAGCAAGTCTTTGAGGCTCCCTTAAAGAACTCTGACTAAAATCTGACTGTTTCTTAAATTTTTCCTAAAGGAGTATGGAAATAATTTGAAAACTGCATCTGGGCATCGGAAAGGGCCTCTTTTGGGGTCACGATGCCGGTATAGGCATTCTTTACCGCCAGTCCCAGAATACTTAAAAACTTACGCTCATCAAAAGGTACGGAAAGCTCTGCAGGCAGCCGGTTGCCCTTTGCAATAGGGAAACAGTGCCTTGTAAGCTTCAGCCATGGATAGTTATGTAAAACCTCATAATTATCATAGGTCCTGCGGCATGGAGATGTACTTCCCAGTAAG
>JBNMGK010000311.1:0-3501 GCA_050872205.1 Enterocloster sp. | reverse complement strand
GAGGTAGAGCATGTAGAACAGGATGGCTTCTTCTGGCACATCAACTACCCGGTAGTAGGAGAGCCAGGACGTTTCGTAGAGATCGCAACAACCAGACCTGAGACTCTCTTAGGCGATACTGCAGTTGCTGTAAACCCGGATGATGACCGCTACAAGGACATCGTTGGAAAAATGCTTGAACTGCCATTAACCGACCGTCAGATCCCTGTTATTGCAGATGAGTATGTAGACAAGGAGTTTGGTACCGGCTGCGTTAAGATCACACCAGCTCACGACCCTAACGACTTTGAGGTTGGAAAGCGTCACAACTTAGAAGAGATCGTTATCTTAAATGATGACGCTACTATTAATGTACCTGGACCATACTTTGGCATGGACCGCTATGAGGCAAGAAAGGCCATGGTAGCAGACCTGGATAAAATGGGCCTGTTAGTAAAGGTTGTTCCTCATTCCCACAACGTAGGTACCCATGACCGCTGCAAGACCACAGTAGAGCCTATGGTAAAACAGCAGTGGTTCGTAAAGAT
This sequence comes from Enterocloster sp., assembly GCA_050872205.1. Lineage (GTDB taxonomy): Bacteria > Bacillota > Clostridia > Lachnospirales > Lachnospiraceae > Enterocloster. Next base: position 2,974 of record JBNMGK010000311.1, on the reverse strand, counting down.
GGATGAAATGGCTAAACCTGCCATTGAAGCATTAAAGAGCGGCCAGTTAAAATTCGTTCCGGAAAGCTTTGGAAAGACCTATCTTCACTGGTTAGAGAATATCCGTGACTGGTGTATCTCCAGACAGTTATGGTGGGGACACAGAATTCCTGCATATTACTGCCAGGACTGCGGTGACGTAGTTGTTGCAAAAGAAGCTCCAACTGTATGCCCGAAGTGCGGAAAGACTCATTTCAAGCAGGATGAAGATACTCTGGATACCTGGTTCTCCTCTGCATTATGGCCATTCTCTACTCTTGGCTGGCCAAACAAGACAGAAGATCTGGATTACTTCTATCCAACAGATGTACTGGTAACCGGATACGATATTATCTTCTTCTGGGTAATCCGTATGGTATTCTCCGGTATTGAACAGACCGGCAAGTGCCCATTTAACACAGTACTGATCCATGGTCTGGTAAGAGACTCCCAGGGACGCAAGATGAGTAAATCCCTTGGAAATGGTATTGATCCTCTGGAGGTTATTGACAAGTACGGTGCAGATGCGCTGCGTATGACCCTGATCACAGGAAATGCACCTGGAAACGATATGCGTTTCTACTGGGAGCGTGTAGAAAACAGCCGTAACTTTGCAAACAAGGTATGGAACGCTTCCCGTTTCATTATGATGAATATTGAAAAGGCAGCAGATGTTTCCGGTGTAACAGAAAAAGACCTGACATTGGCAGATAAGTGGATCCTTTCCAAGGTAAATGCCCTGACAAAGGATGTAACTGAAAATCTGGACAAGTATGAATTAGGTATTGCTCTTCAGAAGGTATATGACTTTATCTGGGAAGAGTTCTGTGACTGGTACATTGAAATGGTGAAGCCAAGACTGTACAACGAAGAGGACGAAACCAAGGCTGCAGCGATCTGGACCTTAAAGAACGTACTGATCCAGGCATTAAAGCTGCTGCACCCATTTATGCCATTTATCACTGAGGAAATCTTCTGCAATTTACAGGAAGAGGAAGAGACCATTATGCTTTCTGATTGGCCTGTATACAAGGAAGAATGGGCATTTGAGGCAGAGCATGAGGCAACAGAGACCATTAAAGAGGCAGTAAGAGCCATCCGAAATGTGCGCACTTCCATGAACGTTCCGCCAAGCAAGAAGGCAACTGTTTATGTAGTATCAGAGGATGATGCTGTATTAAAGATCTTTGAGAACAGCCGCAGCTTCTTTGCTTCCTTAGGCTATGCCGGTGAAGTTATTCTTCAGAAGGATAAGACAGGTATTGGCGAGGACGCAGTTTCTGCAGTGATCCACAAGGCAGTTATCTACATGCCATTTGCAGAGTTAGTAGATATTGAAAAAGAGATCCAGCGCTTAAAGACAGAGGAAAAACGTCTGGAAGGCGAATTAAAGCGTTCTCACGCTATGCTTGGAAATGAGAAGTTTGTAAGCAAGGCTCCTCAGGCCAAGATCGATGAAGAGAAGGCAAAACTGGAGAAATACACCCAGATGATGGCTCAGGTAAAAGAGCGCCTGGCACAGCTTAAAAAGTAAGTTTTAGCAGACAAAAACGGCCCGGAAGGCAGTCTATATGCCTTTCGGACCGTTTTGCCACAGGGAGGGTGCAGTATGGAAGCAGAATGGAAAGGAAGTCTTGATACATTTGGCGGTTTCTCCCTTTCTTTCGGGGAAAGGTGCCTTCGGGATGATGAAAACCGTTCCAGAAAGGTCTGGAATTTTTTGGGCTATCTTATATTAAACAGAGGCCGTGATCTGGGAGTGGCAGAGCTTTACCAGATGTTATGGCAGGACAAGGATGAGGAAAATCCCTATGGTGCTTTAAAAACACTGGTGTTCCGTGTGCGCCGCCTGTTGGAAGAAGCCGGTTTTCCGGCAGCAGCCATGATACTCAGCAGCAAGGGCATCTACCGGTGGAATCCCCAGTGGGAGGTAAAGGTAGATGCAGAGGAGTTTGAATGCTTAAGTGAGCTTTGCCTGGAAGAAGATTTTGATATGGAAGCCGGAAAAGAGCAGTGGAAAGAAGCACTTTCTCTCTATAAAGGAGAATTTCTTCCAGGAGCAGGTGAAATCCGCTGGGTGAAAGAAAAGGGAGAGCTTTACCGCAGCCTTTATAAAAAGCTGGTGCGTAAGGTGTGCCTCTGGCTTCTTGAAACAAGGCAGTATAAAAAGGCTGAAGAGATTGCAGATGCAGGTTTGCGTATTTATGAATACCAGGAAGAGTTTGAGGGCTGCAAGATCCTGGCTCTTTACTATATGGGACAGGTAGAAGCAGCTTTAAACCATTATCTTATGGTAACGGATCAGTTTTATAAGGAACGCCAGATCACACCTTCTGATAAATTTAAGGAGCTGTATCACCTGGTCAGTGTCAGTCATTTAGAAGAGCCGAAGCCATTTACGGATATTACGGCAGAACTGTTTGAGCCTGAGGCAGAGCAGGAGAAAGAGGAAGAAAAGCTTCCTGGTGCCTATGAATGTGAGTATTCTGTTTTCAAGCGCCTGTTCTGGTTAGAGCGCAGAGCGGTGGCCAGAAGCGGAGATTCTGTATATCTCTGCCTGCTGAGCATAGAGCGTCCAAAGGGCGGGAAAATGAAGCCGGATGTATTAAGCAGAGCAGCGGAACGGCTGAAAATGGTGATCCAGAGCTCTCTGCGTGCCAGCGATATTTTCTCCCGTTACAGTGTGAGCCAGTATGTGGTGCTGATCCCTGCGGCTACTTATGAAAACTGTGAAGCTGTTATGGCCCGGGTCACCCAGGCTTTTAATAAAGGCTATGTGCGAAAGGATGTGGCGGCAGTGAGCCATGTAACAGCCGTCCTTCCTGCGGACCAGAATTTTGGAAAAAATATTACATAAGAAAATTACATAAGCAATTACATAGGAAAAGAAAAATGAAACTGAAAAATGCACTTATATTACTTTTAACAGCTACTATCTGGGGTGTTGCCTTTGTTG
>JBNMGK010000240.1:0-4610 GCA_050872205.1 Enterocloster sp. | reverse complement strand
GGGAAGCGGCCAGTCTTTTTATACTCAGTCAAAATCTTTAAAAATGCCGGTGTTCCATAATAAACTGTTGCTGTTCCGGAATATTTCACACCCTTTGGCTTATTCTGCGTTACAAGAGCTCCGCAGACCTTGAACTCACCTGACTCAATCTCTGCGTCTGAGTCAAACTTTTTTAAGCCAAACAGCAGGATGTTTTCTCCGTCTACTTCCATGAACGCCGTTCCGGCTGTACCTCGAAGAGAGTCCGAAGCTAATAAATAACCTTCGTTTTTCACGCTTTACACCTCCTTATTCAGCGCTTGTATCTGCAGATACAGTTACGGTCATGTAGATCTTTTCTACACTGTCAACCGGCTGGATCGCTGCATTTACAATGACTGCATCAACATCCGTTCCTGCAGATATCTGGATATCGTCCGCTTCAAAATTCTGGATGCCGCCATTGGCCTGCATCTCATTCAGATAACCAACGATCCAGCCTTTTAACAGATTTCTGCCGTCCTCGTTGTTATTGATCTTTCCGATGTAATACAGAGAGAACTGCTTATACACGTCATTACAGAACTGGTTTAAAACACGCATCACCCGATTCTTGGAAAAGTATTTCTGCTTATCCACAGTAATGCTGGTGAAAGTGTTGATATCTGTGCATACCTTAACGGTATCAAAAGAGTCAATGAACACGATCTTGCCTGCTTTAATAGCTGCCTCTATCTCCGTATCGGAAAGCTTTGGTGCTGCACTGACTGCCCCCGGATACCTGGAATAAGTAAGGGACTGGTTATAAGGTGCGCCTGCTTCTGCACCGCCTAACCACCAGGTTGCCTGTTGTGAGCTGAGAACAGTCCCGTCAGACAGCTTTACCCCATTCCCGCAGGAAATGACCCATTCACTGTCACAGCTTTCCGCTCCCGCCATAACTGCCTGGCATTTATGACCTACCTTTTCAGAAATACGTTTCACAAAAGAATCATAGGCCTGTACAACCGTCTGCTCCGTACCGTCATAAACCACGATATCAAAATCATACTTTTCCAGCTGGGAAAGAAATTCAGCATGATCCGCATTTGTGATCGTTGGATCTTTTCCGCCTGTAAGCGCTGTTCCTGCCGTTTCTGTAATATCCTCTGCACTACTGGAGAATGTTACCCAGTTATTGGCTGACAGTTCCGATGCTTTCGATACCACCTGTTCATCTCTGACTTTTCCGTCCACTACCGTAGAAACGGTATAGGTTCCTTCCGTATCCGGCTCTTCCTGGATAACAACCATGATATCATTTCCACGTACTCCCTCGTAAAGAGCCGTTGCTGTCACCATTCCCACAGTTGCTGCAGCTTTTGCACCGCCTGTTCCCTTAAGCCTGTATAACAGGATCTTGATCGGTCCCGGTGTTGTATCGCTTCCCTTCATCATCTCCTGAAGAAATAATGCCTTTTCGTGCATTGCATCATAACCGATATAAGGCATTAATTCCTCTCCGGGAATGATTGTCTGCATTTCACCGCCAGGTCCCCAGGAAAGGGCTTCTGCGATCGCAACTGTCCCTTTTTCTCCGATCTGCGCTGCAAGGTTCCCTTTCGACTTTGTATTGATATAAACACCTGGCTGGACTTTATTCTGGCCCGTCCATGTTCCACCTGCCATATCATCTGCCTCCTTTCAATGCTTTTTCCAGTGCTTTGATCGCTCCGGAAATAGTGTATTCCGGCTCTGTCAGAATCACCTTTGCAAAATCAGGCTGGTATCCTGACAGATGCCTGCTTTTTAAAAGCTTCTCTGTACTATACTTTTTCTCAGATATTTTACCTGTCTTCTTTAATTCCAACGTCATTTTCCTCCATATCAGACATGAGACTTTCTTTCTCCTGCAGCGCCACTCTCTGGCGTATATGAAACTGATAATGCAGTTCTTCATCCTCAATGTTCCATTGCCGTTCACTGGTGGGAAGCAGTGTGCGCAAGTCGCTATTATCTGCGTACCAGAATGTATCCAGGTTCAGATCCAGGAATTCTGCGATCTCCTGGATCTTCTGGTTCCCATTTATAAGGTTCCTCTGCTGCACAAACACGATATCCACTCCCAGATCACGGTAGTAGCGATTCCCTGCATGCTCTTCTGTAGTCGAAGGCATAAAGAAAATAAAAAAGCAAGGGAATTTCGTCCCCTGCTGGTTTGGGCTGTCATAAACAGGATAATCCGGGTATTGCTCCGTGAGCAATGCTGCCAGACTGTTTATCACATTCTGTAATGAAAAGATCACCTGAATGCCTCCTTTATCCGTTTATCCAGTTCTGCTCTGACCACGGATCTGTATTTTCCGATAGCCGCTTCTTTCATGTACTTACCTCTCACGTAAGAAGTTTTTGTACCTACAACCAAGCCACCGGATCCGTCTGGGCTGCGTTCCAACAAATTACCATTGACAATAAGACCAGGAACAAAGTGTTTATCCACACGGTGTCCGTCATTCACATAAGAAGCATACTGCATGTTGTTGTTAAGCTCTGTTTTTACGCTTCCACCCATTACAACAGGCTTCGTTATGCTGTCTGTTCCCCAATGCTGCGCCATTTGACCGCTGCGCATATTTACTCCTGCTATTGTACCGTCATTAGGCGGTGTCTTTTCAGCTGCAATGCGCACTGCCTCAATCGTGGCGCCTTCCGCTACCTCTGCCATGATCTTAGGCATATCCTGACCGGTCCGTCTTAACTCATCCAGCCGCTTTCTCATCTGGCTTCCAAAGCTTGACATACGGACATCACTCCTTCACATCAATGATGTTATCTCTCAGAAGCGTCACTTCTTTGTGTTCCAGACCTGTAAGCGCTCCGCCAACTGGATCATAATAAGACTGGGGCGGACCTGCAAAATAACGCTCTGAACACTCATTTCTCCCAATATTTCCGCCCCGGACCACCTGCAGCTCATCTCCCGCCTGTATATCTACTTCCAGGTCGCAGGAAAGCTTATCTTCCCCGCGTGTTCTGGCAGCGTTATCTGTCATATTCGGGCTTCCTGTTCCGGTATGATATACACGGCATGGAATTTTAGAACCAACCTTCTTTCGCTCCTGTCTTGTAATGCTCCCGTCTTTTACTGCAACAACACGGTACACATCCATTGTATCTGTATACCAGTCAGCAAATAATGGATTATCAAATAACATACATACCTCCCATTCCCACCTGGCGGGCCAGTGTGGCAAGCTGCTGTCCATACTGTGTAGCGTTCCAGCTGCCCCACTTTTCCGTTCCAATGGTAACTGCCGAATTATCGACCGTTGTATCTCCCATTGTGGCCGACTTGATAACACCTGCCGGCTGCGCTTTAGCAGCAGCCTGGGACGGACCAGAAGATCCCTGGGAATATGTTTTTAAATACATAGATGCAAAATGGGCCAGATAAAGCCCGGCGGCATACCGCCACATGCTTCCCCACCTGGAAGGAAGCACACTGTCATTTACCTGGTCCAGAAACATATTTAAAATACCAGCTGGAAGAAGGTTTAAAACCTCTGGTTCTTCCCCTTCTTCTGTAGTCACTTTCCTGGTAAACTGTGGAAAATCTTCCAGAAACATTGCTTCCGTATAAGATCCCCGTTCACCTGTCTGAGGAACATTGGCTGCAAGTGCTTTTGCTGCCTGGAATTTTCCTGCCATTGGATTTATACTGCCATAAGGCCACATGCTCATCACTCTTTTCTGGTGCGCTTTGCAGGTTTCTCCGCATCTGCAGGTTTCTCTGCATCCGGACGGATATCATTTTCCGCAGCCAACTCTTCTGCAGCTTCATCTGCCTCAATAAGCTCTTTGTCCTTCTTGCTTTCTGGTACAAAAATGTTACCACCTTCGATCGCTCTCTGGACCAGATCGCTTTCTGCTACGTCCTGAGGGATCTCTCCGATAAAATCTTTAGGAATCAGGTAGGCAGAATCATCTGCCCGCCTTACCATGTAGTTTCTCTTTGATACAATAAACATGCTCTTCCTCCTTAAATACCGTCCACATAGATCATAGTCTGATCATAAAATACTTCTACTTCAGACAGGTTTCCTGCATATGCGGTATCATAGCAAAAATCCTGTGTATTAGAACTTGTCATTGCTCTTGTAAGAGGCGCAAGCTCATCCACAGCAACATAACGTTCCTTATTGCAGTAAACTACCATACGGTCTACGCCGGAATCACCAGCACCTTTACACCATTTGGTTGCAGCGATCACCAGATCAGATCCATTATTCTTGGCAACATTATTTTCCAGAAGGAATGTCAGGATCGTCTTTTCTGCAAGATCTGATACCTTAGTAGTAGCCAGATAATTATACTGTTCATACGGCATGATAATGTGGTTTGGAATTGCATCCAGATCATTTTCAGACTGTGACCATGCAGTAAGGATCGCATCATTGATGTCCTTTAAGATCTGATCTGGTGTTTTATCCTTAAATTTAGTGCTGGCTACTGTGGCACCATTAGAAGCTGCGCTGGTGATCACTACATCCGGATTATTGACAAGGCCTGTGGTGCCATATCTTGAAAAGCCAACATAAGCATTTTCATCCAGGTGCTTATCATAGGTCATACGCAGACCGTCACGAAGCAGG